>JAZSBL010000033.1:0-22546 GCA_045602385.1 Eubacteriales bacterium
TCAAGATTAGATATCCCATCATTTTAAATGAGTAAGGTCACTTGCAGACTACAAGTTTGATAGGTCGGAGGTGTAAGCGTAGTAATACGTTCAGCTGACCGATACTAATAGACCGAGGGCTTGAACCTCCTAAGTTGTCCACAGCGACAACACCCGACCACAGCTACGGTCGGTCACAAACAGGAGTTCAAAAGGAAAGTTTGAGTTTCGAGTTTTTGACTCAGGCGTTTACCTTTTTCGATTGGAAAGATACGCGAGAGCGTATAGTCAGTGATTTTATCGCAGAGGGTCCACCTGTTCCCATTCCGAACACAGAAGTTAAGCTCTGCCGAGGTGAAAATACTTGTCTGGCGACGGACCGGGAAGATAGCTCATTGCTGACACATAGTTGGTGCTTTTACCGCAGAGGGTCCACCTGTTCCCATTCCGAACACAGAAGTTAAGCTCTGCTGAGGCGAAAATACTTGTCTGGCGACGGACCGGAAAGATAGCTCACCGCCAACATTAAACAGCTAATCTTTAAAAAGGTTAGCTGTTTACACATTTTTATACATTCCTCCTTAGCTCATGTCGAATAAATTCAGCAAGCTGAATTTTCTACCGACTGCGCCGCAGGAGAAACGTTCACTTCGTTCACTTATTCCTCCTTAGCTCAGTCGGTAGAGCACATGACTGTTAATCATGGGGTCGTTGGTTCAAGCCCAACAGGGGGAGCCAAGCGCACCTTTAGCTCAGTTGGTAGAGCAACTGACTCTTAATCAGTGGGTCCCGGGTTCGAGTCCCTGAAGGTGCACCATAAAAATAAAGACCGTGTCACAGACACGGTCTTTATTTTTATGCTACATACTCCACAACTCAGAACCCGCTAGGAGAGAGCATTGCTCTCTCCTATTCGATGTGCGCTTAAAACTCTTTGAATTATAATAAACCTTAGCGCACATGAGGGTTCTGAGTCCCTGAAGCAATCTTGACCGTGTCAAAGACACGGTGTTTTTTTATGGCGATACACTCCACGACTCAGAACCCGCTAGGAGAGAGCATCGCTCTCTCCTATTCGATGTGCGCTTTAAAGCCTTTGAATTATAATAAACCTTAGCGCACATGAGGGTTCTGAGTCCCTGAAGTCAATCTTACACCGTGTCACAAACACATAAACGAGTTTTATAGTTCACACCACTGTATATATATGTAAATCACCTTAAATTAAGTCTGCTTGTCTCTTCTAACTCTGTTTTTTGCATGAATTCCCACAAATACTATTGATTTATCCCACGCTAAATGATATAATCATTATATGCACACACTCTTACCTACACGAAAATCCCGCAAAAATTATCTGTGCGCAACACTAATTTTTGTTTTCGAACAAGGAGAACGACTATCATGAAACACAACATCAAAATCTTAGCTCTTATTCTGGCTATAGTAATGCTTCTGAGCTCGTGTGATTTGATCCCGGCTCAACTCTTCGGCGAAACGGATACTCAGTCGGAATCCGCAAGCGGTGAAATAATAACTGAGCGGAAACCAAATCCCCAAGAAGACGATGACGACGGCGATGACGAGAACGAAGAAACGAATGAGGAAACGTCAACCGAAGCGCAAAGCACCACCGCAAAGGAGACGGAGCCTGCTACCGAGGCATCTACATACCGTCAATCCATTTCGAGAAGCCGCCAAGAAGTCGAGTCTATGCTGACTATTTCCGACGAGGATTTTACCGAGGCAGAATCGTTGCTCGTTCAATTTGAAGAAATGGCGCTTGAAGGAAGCGACATTGACGCCATCAATGAGATTTACGACGCCTTTGATGCCGCTTATGAATATATTGCCACTCAGATATCGGTCGCTTCTATCATATACTACCTTGACATGAGCGACGAGGCGGCTTATGACCGTTACTACGGCTATTACGATAAATACGGTGACATGTATAACAGCTACATGGCTCACTGCAAGACGGTATACGAGCAATCTCCCGTCAGAGATGAGCTTTTCGCCGATTGGACCGAGGATGAGATCAGACAGCTTCTGAATTTCTCTCCCGAAACCACCGAGCTTACGCTTAGGAACGATGAGCTTACCGACGAGCTGAACAATCTCTCGCCTTCCGAGTTCACCGACCGCAGCGCGGAGATCTACGCCGAAATCGTAACGAACAACAACAAGCTGGCAAAATTGTACGGATACGACAACTACTATGATTATGCATCCAAAGAGATCTACGGACGCGATTTTGGAGCAGCAGAGCTTGAGAGCTTCTGTAACACCGTGGCGGAGCGCTATATTACTCGCTTTGATGAGCTTTACAACACTGTCGTCGACGATCTTGGAAAGCTGAACAGAGGCGACCAGAACACCTTCAACCGTTTTCTCTATAACCCATTTGACGAGACAAGCACAAATTACCTCGTGGATTATATAAATTCTCTTGACGGCAGTATGAAAGAGGGAATGGAGCATGTTTTCACAAACAGAAACATGATCTTCTCCTACTCCCCGAACTCTCATCCGACGGCCTTCCAGACCTACCTTGATGATTTTGAAATGCCCTTCTGCCTGTTTGGCTACGAGGGTCAATCCGCAAGCACCATGGTTCACGAGATCGGTCACTATTACGCTTCTCTCCACAATAGCACACTTATAAGCTATGATCTCGCGGAGGTTCAGTCACAGGGTAACGAAATGCTCCTGCTTGACTACATGAAAGGCTGCACCTCTCCCACACTCCATAACGCTCTTGAGGGCTATTATATGTACTCCTACATGGCGACTATAATCGCATCCTCTATCATTGATGAGTTTGAGCGAGAGGTATACGCCCTGGATAGCGTAGAGGGCTACGGCTCCGCAGAATTCGATGCCATTATGACAAACGTATGCGAAAAGTACGGAGGGGCGGCATTTGTGTCCAATACTCTTGGCGATATGAACGAATATTGGCGCCAGGTCGCAACCAACAACCCCGTATACTACATAAGCTACGCTGTATCCGCGGTTTCCGCGCTCAACATATATGCGGAGCTTTCAAGTGACAGAGACGCGGGACGCGAAATGTATCGCGCAGTTGTTGAGGACGTTTTGGAGGACGATACATTCCTGACCGCAATTACAAGAGCGGGCATATCCAGTCCCTTCGATGCAGAAACGACCGAAAAAATAATCGAGCTGGTTTGGGGTAAATAATCCCCAAAAATCGGTATATGCTATAGCGATCATCAAAATAGCATAAATATAATATTGAAAAGGTGTACGAATCTCCGTGCACTTAGGAGAATTATGAAAAATTACATTTGTCAGATCTTTGAGAGCAAATACAAAAAGCCACCGATGGCTACAGCGTTTACGCCGTACCGTGTTTGCCCGCTTGGCGCGCACAGCGACCATCAGCTTGGTATGATTACGGGATTTGCGATCGACAAAGGAATACATATTGCTTATGGCCCCAAGGAAAACGGTATTGTCGAAATACAATCCCTGCAATTTCCCAAACGCGCACAGTGGCACGTTTCCTCAACACCATCGGCAAGGCAGAACGACTGGGCGGATCATCTGCGTGGCGCAACAATAGCCCTTGACCGTCGCTATCCTCTTCGCCGAGGCCTTTGCGCGGTTATTGGCGGTGAACTGCCAATTGGCGGACTCTCCTCGTCTGCGGCGGTTATACTTACATTCCTTTCCGCTCTTGCTGACATGAACGGAATCTCCGTTTCGAAAACCGAGCTGATACATTTGGCGCTTGAGGCTGAAAACAAGTACGTGGGTGTTTCCTGCGGAAAGCTTGATCAGTCTTGTGAGGTATATTGCCGAAAGGACCATCTGCTTTACATGGACATGCAGGATGACAGCTATGAGTTGATCCCCGCAAACCCATCCATGAAGCCCTACAAAATAGCGATATTCTTCTCCGGTCTTGAGAGAAGTCTTGCGGGTTCTGCATTCAACATGAGAGTCGACGAGTGTAGAAGCGCGGCATATGCACTCAAGGCCCTTTCCGGAATGGAATACGGCAAATTTAATGAAACCAATCTCCGCGACGTTCCTCGCAGTGTATACGAGGAATTCAAGGATTCGCTTCCCGCCCCCTGGCACAGGCGCGCAGAGCACTGGTATACGGAATTTGACCGCGTACAAAAGGGAGCAGAGGCGTGGCGACGCGGTGATATTGAGGAGTTCGGACGTCTTTGCTTTGAAAGCGGTCACTCCTCTATATACAACTGGGAGACGGGATCCCCTGAGCTCATCAAGCTTTACGAGATCATGACCGAGACGGACGGAATCTACGGAGGACGATTCTCCGGTGCCGGCTTCAAGGGGTGCTGCATGGCTATTATCGACCCCGCAAAGGAATCTCAGATAATAAAGGAAGTTGCATCCAAATACCTTGAGGCCTTCCCGGCTCTTAAGGGTAAATACTCCGCGCACATCTGCGAGAGCGCAGACGGTATAAATCATTAAAAAAGTAAAAGGGATACCAAATATGAAATGCTTGATCCTTGCGGCGGGATACGCTACCCGTCTATATCCATTGACAGAAAATTTTCCCAAGCCGCTTTTGACGGTCGGAGAAAAGCCGATACTTGATTGGCTTATCGACGACATTGACAGATCCGGACTTGTTGACGAATATGTGGTTATATCCAACCATAAATTCGCAACTCACTTCGAGGACTGGGCACAGACAAAGTCGCAAAAAATATGTGTTGTGGACGATGGAACCGTGTCCAATGAGACAAGACTTGGGGCGGTAAAAGATATTCAATTCGCAATCGACTCTCTCTCTCTCGATGACGACATGCTGGTTATTGCCGGAGATAATCTGCTTGATTTCAGTCTGACCGAATTCGTGCGCTATGCAAACAATAAAAAGACATCATGCATCATGCGTTACTTTGAGGCGGACGAAAACAGGCTGAAAAAATGCGGCGTGGTGTCGGTTGACGACAACGACGTTATAATCGGCATGGAGGAAAAGCCCGCTTTTCCAAAATCCAATTGGTGCTGCCCTCCGTTCTATTTCTACACAAGAGATGACGCCAAGCTAGTCAAGGTAGGAATTGAAGGTGGCTGCGGTGTTGATGCGCCCGGAAGCTATATTGCCTGGCTTTGCACGCAGACGCGTGTTCATGCCATGGAGATGCCCGGGAAGCGATATGACATAGGCAATCTTGAAAGCTATTCTAAGGTACAAAAGGAGTACAAGGGTATATGCTGACACCCAATATCGATCTAAAAAATAAGACCGTGCTTGTCACGGGTGCTGCCGGCTTTATAGGCGCAAATCTCGTGACCGAGCTTTTGAGCACCGTGGAGGGCATCAAAATAGTCGGAATTGACAACATGAACGATTATTATGACGTTTCTATCAAGGACTACCGCCTTGAGAAGATCGAAGCGCTTGCGAAGTCCTGCGCGGGCTCGTCCTGGAGCTTTGTAAAGGGAAATATTGCAGACAAGGCTCTTATAGATTCCCTGTTTAAAAAGCACTCGTTTGCGGTGGTTGTTAATCTGGCGGCTCAGGCGGGGGTAAGATACTCTATCACTAATCCCGACGTTTATATTGAGAGCAATATTATTGGATTCTACAACATTCTTGAAGCGTGCCGACACTATCCCGTGGAGCACCTGGTCTATGCAAGCTCCAGCTCGGTATACGGCTCTAACACAAAGATCCCTTACAGCACCGATGACAAGGTTGACAATCCTGTTTCGCTTTATGCGGCTACAAAAAAGAGCAACGAGCTTATGGCACACGCATACTCTAAGCTATATAATATCCCCTCAACCGGTCTTCGCTTCTTTACGGTTTACGGCCCCGCGGGTCGCCCCGACATGGCGTACTTTGGCTTTACCAATAAGCTGATAAAGGGACAGACCATCGAAATTTTCAACTATGGCAACTGCAAGCGCGACTTTACATACGTTGACGATATTGTAACAGGTGTGAAGCACGTAATGCAAAACGCCCCCGAAAAGTCGGTTGGAGAGGACGGACTTCCGGTACCTCCATACAGAGTTTACAACATCGGAAACAACTCCCCTGAAAATCTGCTTGATTTTGTTAATATTCTTCAAGAGGAACTGCTCCGCGCAGGCGTTTTGCCGGAAGATTACGACTTCGAGGCTCACAAAAAGCTTGTCCCGATGCAGGCGGGTGACGTTCCGATCACATACGCGGACACCTCCGCACTTGAGAAAGATTTTGGCTTCAAGCCCGCTACATCTTTGCGCGACGGATTGCGTGCGTTTGCCGAGTGGTACAAAGAATTTTACAAGGTTTAACAGAACAAAAAAAGAGCTTGTTTTCACAAGCTCTTTTTTAATTATCTGAAAAGGCTTCGTTAAAGAAGTCGGCGACCTCCTTGACGTATCTTTCCTGTGCCGCAGGGAAGGCAAGTCCGTGTCCCGCGCCCTCTATTTTGATTAGCTTTTTGTGCTTTGACGCGCAGGCATTATAGCTTTCCTCACTCATCTCAAAGGGTACGAAATCGTCCGCATCTCCATGAAGGAATATTATCGGGAGCGTGCATTGCCTCATGGCATCCTCGGGGGAGATCTCCTCAAGATCAAAATGTCCGAATATTCTTGCGCCGAGCTTGACGAATGGATAAAAAATATCCGGGGGCAGGTGCATCTCTGAGATGACCTTTTTGATTATTCTTTTGGCTGAGGAATATCCGCAGTCGGAAAGAAGTCCGACAACGTTCTTTGGAAGTCCGCGCGCGCAGGCAAGCTGTGTTGTTGACGCGCCCATAGACACGCCGCCGATAAATATTTTTGCGTCAGGATCTATGTTTTCTATGACATAGTTGACCCAAGCGACACAGTCGCGGCTCTCGTTGATGCCGAAGCTGATTACCTTGCCCTCGCTTCGTCCGCTTGCCCTGTGATCGACGAGCAGGGCGTTTCTGCCAAGCGCGAAGCAACGGAAGATGCCGCCCGAAAGGTCACGCTCACAGTCGCCCTTGTATCCGTGCATAAGTATCTCTATCGGTGCTCCCGGCTTCTGCTCATAGTACTTTCCGCGCAGCTTAAGTCCGTCAAATGAGGTTATCTCAACGTCCACTTGGGGCAGTGCGCGCATTCGTCTTGTCCAATTCTCGATTTCCGGGCGGTATTTCTCGTATATCTCGCCGTCGGGAAGCACGATATCGTCGGGATCATCGCTTCTTTTTACGCGCTGTGAATAAAACGTGAGTCTGAAGCAGACGTACGCGGTTACAAGAGTGAGTATTGCCGCGAGAGCGGCTACTCCTAAAATTATACCTAAAATAATCTCTAATTCCATATTAGGGCTACCTTTTCGTTTTATATTATAATTGTAACACTTTTGATAAATAAATTCAATATTATTTGAAAATAAAAAAGCGCAAGACTGTTTCTTGCACCACAACACTATTATTTTATCACACTTTGAGTGGATTGTCAAGGGGGTTGTGGGCATTGTGCATAAATTCTGCGAAATAAACAAAAATTTATTGTGAGGTTTTGACAGTTTGCCTATTGAAATACGCTGTATAACATGCTATAATATAGACACAAGAAAGGAAGGTACGGTCCAATGGAAGCATAAGAACCGAACGATTCTAATCTTAAAAAAGGAAGGTAAGATCCAATGAGAATCTAACCCCCGGGCTTTAAAGAAAACTGAATTCGGACACGTGTGGACGTGAATGAAAAAAAGTAATTAAAAATTGAATAAGAACAAAATACACGGCGGTGTTACGCATTTATATAGATTTTATATAGAAGAATGGTAAACTTAAGTAAGTATTTTAATTGTTCGGATTCAAGAGTTCTGAAAAGCCAAAAAAAAATTTCGCCTTTTGCAGCAAAGAGGTACAGGGAAAACATACTGGAGCTCACGGTTGAGCATTGAACGAAATGAAAATGATGTTTTAGGCGTTGTATTGATGCGGGAGCAAATGGTAGACTAAGAAAGAGAGGATAGCCAAAAAAGATGTTAGATATCAAGAGTGAACAGAAATAGCCCTTGGTCGCGGTGTAAAGAAATCGGGATCAAGGGCTATTTCTGATTTTGGGGATAGATTTGACGGCGTAAGGCTCCCACGGGGGGCTTTTCTTTTTTGAATATTTCTGTTTTTCGATTTGTGAGAACCATTGTTGGAAATTATTTGCTATTTTTGCTTTTGATATTGAAAAAAACGAGAAAATGTGATATTATTTTCTTGATAGAATTGAAAACACAAGGGGAAGTACATACATGGAAATAGTTGCTTTAACTGCACTGGGTGTTGGCGGGGCGACCGCTATTGGCGCGATCATCGGATTTCTTTTTAAAAATCCTTCACACAAGGTCAATGATCTGATCTTGTCTTTCGCCGCGGGTGTCATGCTCTCGGCGGCTGTGATCGGTCTTATTTTGCCGTCTGTTGAGACGGGTGGAGATTTCGCTATACTTATCACTGCCGCGGGAATCTTCGCGGGAGCGCTTTGTCTTAACCTTATAGACAAGCTTGTGCCTCATCTGCACAAGATGACGGGGCAGGACATCGAGGGACATCCCGAACAGGCGGCGAGAATAAACAAGGTTTTACTTTTTGTTATCGCTATCGGTATTCACAATTTGCCCGAGGGTATTGCGGCGGGCGTGAGCTTTGGCACGGGAGATCTCTCACAGGCGCTCTCTGTTGCGCTTGGTATTGCGCTTCAGAACATTCCCGAGGGAATGGTTATTATCGCTCCGATGCTTGCGACGGGCATGAGCCGTCCAAGGACGCTCGCAATAGCGCTTCTGACCGGTCTTGTTGAGGTTATAGGCACATTTATCGGCTACTTTGCGGTGAACATTTCTGCGGCAATTTTGCCTTTCGCTCTTGCGTTTGCGGGCGGCACAATGCTTTACGTTGTCAGCGACGAAATGATACCCGAAACGCACCACGACAATCATTCGGGCGCGACCTATGCGCTCTTGGCGGGATTTGTTCTGATGCTGGCGGTGGATTTCTTCCTGGGGCATTAATACCACTAAAAAGAGAGGTCTTGCCTCTCTTTTTTTACTTTTCGGCGCGAGAATGGAAAAGGTCGCCCAAAATGTCAAAATTGAGTCGGTAAAAATACCGAAAGAAGCACTTAAAAGTCATTGACACGCGTGTTTTTATGTGGTACAATTATTATACTAGGGTGAGTGTGATCTGATCGTTGATCACCTCACGGCTTATGCGGCGATTTCGTCGCAGGGAAGGGCTTTCGGGGTAAGCCCCGCAAGCGGACTTCACAAAAAACAAAGGAGAAAAGCGAATATGCCAATGCAAATGACATTCCGCTGGTACGGTGAGGGTAACGACCGTATCAAGCTGTCGGACATTAAACAGATTCCCGGTGTTGACGGTATCGTTTGGGCTCTGCACCACAAAATGCCCGGCGAGATCTGGGAAGAGCATGAGATCGCCGAGGTTAAGCGTCAGCTTGACGAGTACGGCTTCAACATGGACGTTGTTGAGTCTGTAAACGTGCACGACGATATCAAGATCGGTCTTCCTACCCGCGACCTCTACATCGAAAACTACAAGACAACCATCAGAAACCTCTCCAAATTCGGAGTTAAGGTTATCTGCTACAACTTCATGCCTATCTTTGACTGGACTCGCTCCAATCTCTTCCATCCCGTAGGAGACGGCTCGACCGCCCTTTTCTACGAGAAAAATATGATCCAGGATGACTACAACGCTATGGCGAAGTACATACTTGACTTCACAGAGAAGTACAATATGTCCTTCCCCGGCTGGGAGCCCGAAAGAATGGCGAAGCTCGACGAGCTTTTCAAGGCTTATGAGGGCGTTGATCACGAGAAGCTTTGGGCTAACCTCAAGTACTTCCTTGAGGCAATTATGCCAACCTGCCGCGAGTGCGACATCAAGATGGCGATCCACATGGACGACCCACCGTGGGATATCTTCGGTCTGCCCAGACTTCTTATCAACGAGGAGAACATCAACAGATTCCTTCGCATGGTTGACGATGAGTACAACTGCTTGACTCTTTGCTCCGGAAGCCTTAACGCAGACCCCAACAACAACGTAGCGGACATCGTTCGCAAGCATTGCGACAGAATCGCGTTTGCTCACATAAGAAACGTAAAGCACTTCGAGAACGGTGACTTCTCCGAGGCAAGCCACAGAGATTGCGACGGCGACACCGGTATTCTTGAGATCCTCAAGGCATACCACGATTGCGGATTCGAGGGCTACATCCGTCCCGACCACGGCAGACACCTCTGGAACGAGGGCCCCGGTACCGTTCGTCCCGGCTACGGACTTTACGACCGTGCGCTTGGCATAATGTACATGCTCGGCGTTTGGGACAGCCTTGAAAAATTTGATAAAAAATAAGGAGAAATAAAAATGATTCAGCTTCCTATTAACGTAGATTACAGCGGCAAGGTAGTTGTCGTAACAGGCGCGGGCGGACTTATCTGTGGCGCAATGGCAAGAGCATTTGCTCAGTCCGGCGCAAAGGTTGCAGCTCTCGACCTCAACGAGGACGCAGTCAAGGCACTTGCTGCAGAGCTTAAGGCAGAGGGTTACATCTGCGAGGGATACAAGGCAAACGTTCTTGATCCTGCGGCTCTTGAAGAGGTACACAAGGCGGTTCTCGCTGACCTCGGTCCTTGCGATATTCTTGTAAACGGTGCCGGCGGTAACAACCCCAGAGCAACTACCGACAACGAGTATCAGCATGAGGCTAAGGAGGGCGGCAAGTCCTTCTTCGATCTTCAGGCAGACGGCGTTGACTTCGTTTTCAAGCTCAACTTCCAGGGAACACTTCTTCCCACACAGGCATTTGCAAAGGATATGGTGGAAAAGAAGGCGGGCTGCATTCTCAACGTTTCCTCTATGAATGCCTACACTCCTCTTACAAAGATCCCCGCATACTCTGCTGCTAAGGCAGGTATCTCCAACTTCACACAGTGGCTTGCTACTCACTTTGCAGGCACAGGCATCCGTTGCAACGCTATCGCTCCCGGATTCCTTGTTTCCGCGCAGAACTACAAGCTCCTCTTCAACGAGGACGGAACACCCACAGCAAGAAGCGCGAAGATCCTCAACGGCACTCCTATGGGAAGATTTGTTGATGCTTCCGAGCTTCTCGGCGGTACGCTCTTCCTTTGCGACGACAAGAGCGCGTCTGCAATTACAGGTGTAGTTCTTCCCATTGACTGCGGCTTCGCAGCTTACTCGGGAGTTTGATTTAGATTTAATAAAGAAAAGAGTAGGGGAAACCCTACTCTTTTCTTTATGGTCGAAGTGACAGGACTCTGAACCATGTTTTGCACCAACATTAATTTAGACTTGAAATCCACACGGCGCAAAACGATCCGCTCCTCAAAGCGGAGAGGTTCTTCGTCGGTAATATGCAACAAAAAAAACAACAGGAAGGGAAAATCCCTTCCTGTTGTTTTTTGGTCGAAGTGACAGGACTCGAACCTGCAGCATCTAGCTCCCAAAGCTAGCGCGCTACCAATTGCGCCACACCTCGTCACGGGTTATATTATACCAAAGTGGAGGCGTTTTGTCAAGTCGTAAAATGATTTTATATTTTTTTTTGCTCCATAAAAAGGACTGCTCGCAAGGTCAGTCCTCTTTTTTTAGTTCGAGGTAGGGAAGTACCTCAAAGCCGCATTTTTCGTAGAGCTTTACGGCTCCTTCGTTCTCGGGCTCTGCCTCGAGGCGGAAGATGCAGTTCTGATATTTATTCGTGATATGGTCAAGGAGCACTTTGCCAAGGCCTTTGCCTCGATATTCGTCTTTAAGGTAGATATCCTCTATCCAAAAGCAGGGCTTACCGAACTCGGTAGAAAAGCTTTTTGCTACCATTGCATATCCCTGTATCTCGCGTTCGCCCTCAAGGATATATCCTTCAAGGTAGGGGCTATCGTTTACGCAGTTTTCTACATCCGCGCGGAATATTTCGTCCGAGCCGTTACTGAGCACGGCGGGCGAGGCGTAAAACACCTTCATCATCTCATACACTGCCTCCGCGTCATCTCTTGTCATCATTCTGATAGTACTGTTCATTTTATTTCTCCGTTTGTGTCGTTGCATTTATTATATAACAATTCAGGGAGATTGTCAACGGTATACAAAGAAAAAGGGCCGACCCTCGGTCAGCCCTTTGTTGCTGTTCTTTACAATAAATTGGAATTTGAAATCTTATTTCTTTAATACTTTCTTACACCAAGTGCGCTTGTTGCAATTCGGGCACTTCAAATATCTGGTTGTCCCACGGTGCATTGCGTTCAATGCCTGTTTATAGGTAGGCACTATCTCGTAGCCGCAATTTTTACACTTGTAAGCGCCCACGCTTACCTCAAGCCTCAACGCATAGAAGCAGGGTATTAAAAACACAACGCAAATGCACAAAATTGCTACCAGCTGCCACGGGCCCTCGGGTATCAAAAATGCGGCAACGAACAAGCCTCCGATCAGCGCAATCATGCTTACGATCATAATCGCCCACATGGTAGTCCAGATGGTTTTGTTTTTCTGCTCCAGCTCCTTTGCCATTTTCAAAAGAAGCTCTTCGTTTTTCTGATTATTGTTTTCCATACTCGTTTTTTCCCCCATTAATAATTCGTTTACCGTGATACCGAGAGTGTCGCACAAGTCAAGCATGATAGCCGTGTCCGGCATCGCTCTGCCTGTTTCCCACTTGGACACCGCTCTGTCGGTAATATTCATTTTTTCAGCAAGCTGCGCCTGAGTCAAGCCTATATGCTTTCTGCGCTCTGCAATAAATTTTCCTATCTTTACCTGATCCACGTTAGTCCTCTCCTTTCACCATGATTATATCAATGATTCGCTATAAAATCCACATACCGGTGGTTGAGTGGGGGAAAATCAACCTGCGGTGTCACTTTTTCGCTTATTATATGTTGCTGAGCCTTGCGGTATTCGCGATTACTATAAGCGTCATGGACTTATCAAGCGGCTCTTCGGGGTTTACGTTTACGTTGACCTTATCACCGCTCTTGATCGCTACGATGTTTAGTCCGTGCTTTTTACGGAGATTCAGCTCTATCAGGTTTTTTCCTACCCACTCGTCTCTAACGGTTATCTCAACGATAGACACGTCATCCGAGAGGGAAAGCATATCGATAAATCCCGATGAGAGAAGGTTCCTTGCAAGGCGCACGCCCGACTCCTTCTCGGGGAACACGACCTGATCCGCTCCAACCCTTAAAAGTATCTTCTGGTGCATCTCGTTGCCACACTTTGCGATGACGGTCTTAACTCCCGCCTCTTTGCAAAGCGTCACCGCCATTACGCTTGCCTCAAGATTGCTTGCCATACATATTATGGCCATATCTATATCCGCAACGCCCAGCTTTTCGATAACCTCGGCGTCGGTCACGTCGGCGCATTTGCAGATTGGCAGATATGCCGCCGCGTCGTTTACTGTCTCCCGGTTGTCATCTACCGCGATGACCTCCATACCATTATCAACAAGCTCTCGGGCAACTGCCATTCCGTATCTTCCAAGTCCGAAAACTGCGTAAGTTCTTTTTTTCATAGCCGCTTCTCCTTTATCCAATGCTTATTTCTTCTATGGGATCTGATACTATATTTTGATTCTTGCTCTTGCCTCCAAGCGCGATTGCAAGAGATATCGGGCCGATTCGACCAAAGTACATGGTTGCTATCACTACAAGCTTGCCCGCCATATTCAGGCTTGCGGTCAGGCCTCTCGAAAGACCGACCGTTGCGGTAGCACTTACACACTCATATATAACGTCTATGAGAGGTGAGCCCGTAACCGCTGACAAAAGCACAATAGACGTTATCATAACTGCCAAGAAGGTTACCGCTACTGCCACCGCCTTGCGGATGGAGTCCTCGGATACGGTGCGGTGAAAAAGACTTGCGTCCTTTTTGTTTCTTATCGTTGAATACGCGGAGCAGAGAAGCACTGCCGCCGTAACGGTCTTGATTCCTCCCGCAGTTCCGACAGGCGAGCCGCCGATTATCATTAAGACAATTGATACTGCCGCAGATGCGCCTGTGAGGTTTTCCTGAGGAACAGATGCAAAGCCTGCCGTTCTTGTCGTTATCGACTGGAAGAACGACACCTGTATCTTGTCAAACAGGGAAAGCGCGCCAATTGTTTGTGGGTTGTTATATTCGAACACAAATATCAATGCCGCGCCGCCGAATATCAGTACGAGCGACGCTACGATCGCTATCTTCGAGTGGAGTGTTAGATGTTTGAATATCTTTTTGTTGTTTTTCGTTCTTGTTCTCAACACGCCAAGCACGTCCCACCATACGATATATCCGATACCGCCTATGATAATAAGCATTGAGGTGGTGAAGTTTATCATGGGATTGGTTGCATAATTACAAAGGCTGTTCTCGCCGATTATGTCTATTCCCGCATTACAAAACGCGGAGATCGCATTAAATACAGCAACCCATATACCGCGACCCCCCAGATCGGGAACAAAAACAGTCATATACAGGAGCGCGCCGACACCCTCTACTATAAAGGTGCCAAGCATTACGCTTTTAACGAACCTCGCAAGTCCCGCCATGGTATTAAGGTTGAATGCGTCCTGTATGAGCAAGCGGTCACCGATGCCCATTTTGCGGTTAAGCATGAGCATAAATGCCGACATGATGGTAATAACGCCAAGTCCGCCGATCTGTATCAATATCAAGATTACCGCCTGACCGAACACACTGAATGTTGTTGCAACAGGCAGTGTCACAAGCCCCGTTACGCAGGTTGCCGTTGTCGCCGTAAACAGCGCATCTATATACGGTATTGCCTCGCCTTTTGCCGAGCTTATCGGCAATGATAACAAGAGGCTTCCCAAAAGTATTGTAACAAGGAAGCTCAAAAGTATCATCTGCGTTGTAGACAGAGCAAATTTCTTTCTTTTCATATTTTTTCTCCTCGCTTTTAGCGGGTTTTGAACAACTTTATATAATTATAACATATTTTTCCCATTTTTTCAACCTCTTGGTTTATATCTGACCTAATTATATCAATAATACGTTAGATATAAGAACAGGACGGGGGGAAAGTGCTTTAAACAATTGACTTTCTCATCATAATATGTTATACTGTACAAGACAATATAAAATTGGGAGTTCAAAGATTATGATTAGCGAAAAAATCAAATATGTCGGCGTAGACGACAGACAAATAGACCTTTTTGAGGGACAGTACACCGTTCCTAACGGAATGAGCTATAATTCATACGTCATCATTGATGACAAGATCGCCGTAATGGATACGGTTGACGTTAATTTCACAGAGGAATGGCTTGACAATATCGCCTGCGTGCTTGGCGACAGGCAACCTGATTATCTTGTAATTCATCACATGGAGCCCGACCATTCGGCAAATATTATGAATTTTATCGGCGCGTATCCTGAGGCAACCGTTGTTGCCTCCGCAAAGGCTTTTGCGATGATGAAAAACTTTTTCGGCACGGATTTTGCCGAAAAGAGAATAGTTGTCAGCGAGGGAGATACCCTCTCGCTTGGCGAGCATGAGCTTGTCTTTATAACCGCGCCCATGGTACACTGGCCTGAGGTCATCGTAACCTATGAGAAAACCGAAAAGGTACTTTCCTCGGCAGACGGCTTCGGTAAATTCGGCGCGCTTGACGCCGACGAGGACTGGGCTTGCGAGGCGCGCAGATATTATATCGGTATCGTAGGTAAATACGGCGCGCAGGTTCAGGCTCTGCTTAAAAAAGCGGCCGCGCTTGATATCAAGACTATCTGTCCCTTGCACGGTCCGATTCTCAAAGAGAACCTCGGATACTATATAGGACTTTACGACACATGGTCTAGCTATCGCGCAGAGGAAGAGGGAATAGTTATCTCATACACATCCGTTTACGGCAACACAAAAAAGGCTGTTATGCAGCTCGCCGATATGCTGAAAGCAAAGGGCTGCCCCAAGGTGGTGATCAACGATCTTGCGCGATGTGATATGGCAGAGGCGGTCGAGGACGCCTTCCGTTACAGCAAGATGGTACTTGCGACAACGACCTACAACGGTGACGTTTTCCCGTTCATGCGAGAGTTTATTCACCATCTGAACGAGCGCAATTACTCAAATCGCACGGTAGGCATGATAGAGAACGGAAGCTGGGCGCCCATGGCTATCAAAGTAATGCGCGAGATGCTTTCAAAGAGCAAAAATCTCACCTTTGCCGAAAACAACGTCAAGATCCTCTCGGCTCTGAGCGGAGACAGCCGCGCTCAGCTTGAAGCGTTGGCGGACGAGCTTTGCCGCGATTATCGGGCGTAGTACTAAAAAATTTTCAATCCAATTTTTTGCAGACATATAAAGGCTATTGTGAGAAAAAATAATAACAGCCCAAGCTTTGGGTGTATTTTCACATTTTCGAGGTTTTATACTATGATAATAGATAGAATAGCTCTTATTCTCACTGTTATCGGCGCTCTCAACTGGGGAAGCATAGGAATCTTCAACTTTGACCTTGTCGCATGGATATGCGGCGGACCTATGTCGGTGGTCAGCAGGATCATCTACACCCTGGTAGGCCTTGCGGGACTTTGGTGCATTACACTTATCTTCCGCGCAAGAGAGAGCTTTGATGCGATTGGGGAGAACTGATAAATCGACTTTAATATATTTCTTTTCCGACAGGGCATGCCCTGTCGGATTTTTTGTGTCCGGAGCAGGGCACGGGCACACTTCGCCGCGACGAACCAAAAATTGTTGCATTTTTTACAGTGCAGGTGCATATTAACGATATATGCTGTCAAAAAATAGGTCTGTAACCACCCGCGACGTGTCCCCGTCAGCTGTGGTACAGACATAAAAATAAAAAGGAGAATTAGAAATGTTTGAGAAATTCAAGGCAAAATGCAAGGCACTCTCCAAAAATCGCGCGGCAGTAGTGACCTTCGTTATCCTTCTCTTGACGCTCACGGTAGTGCTTTCTGTAAGCATCGCCACTAACAGAGCCAAGAAAAACAACGGTGATAATCCCACCGGCACAAACACCTCTGAAAAGGCTACTCAGGAAAACGACGAGCTTGGCAACGGAACAATTGAGGCTCCGTCGCACAACAGCACCGAAACACAGCCCGTATCGGGCGAGGTAGAGGAGTTTGAGCTCTCTCTTCCTGCACAGGGCGTTATCGCAAAGGGACATGACGCCACTATTCAGGTCTGGTCCGAAACCATGGGCGACTACCGCGTTCACCTTGGCATCGATATTGCCACAGAGGAAAATGCGCCCGTATTCGCATGCGCGGACGGCACGGTTGAAAAGATATGGGACGACGCATTGATGGGACGCTGCGTTGCCATATCTCACGGCGGAGACGTATACACCTTCTACAAGAATCTTGACTCCGAGCTGGCAGACGGCATCGAGAAGGGTGTTAAGGTCGCTCGCGGTCAGAAGCTCGGTGAGGTAGGCAACACCGCTATCTCCGAGCTGGCAGACGAGCCTCACGTTCACATTGAAATGACGGTAAACGGACTTGCGGTAGATCCCCGCGATTACTTTTCCGTTGAAGCAAGAGAATCCCTCCAGAACGGCGGCAAATAACGCCAGCCGGCTTTAACGCAAAAAACAACCACCCTTCACGGGTGGTTGTTTTCTATTATTCGTTAACTATTTCGGCTTTTTCAATTACAACCGGAACTCTCGGAACGTCGTCGTACCATCCGCGGCTACCTGTCTGGACGTTGGCTATCTTATCTACCACGTCGATTCCCTCAACTACCATACCAAAGCCTGCGTACTGACCGTCAAGGTGAGGAGCGTTGCGGTGCATGATGAAGAATTGGGAGGATGCGGAATTGGGATCCATGGTCCTTGCCATTGAAAGCACTCCGCGTGTGTGGCGGAGGTCGTTTGACATAAAGCCGTTTGCTATAAATTCGCCCTTGATCGACTTTGCTTCCTTCTGTGTGAAGCTCTCGTCAAATCCGCCGCCCTGGATCATAAAGCCGTTAATTACACGGTGGAAGATAAGACCTGTAAAGAAGCCGCTCTCAACAAGAGAAAGGAAATTTTCAACTGTCTTGGGCGCCTTCTCGGGATAAAGCTCTGCGGTGATCTCGCCGAGATTCTTGATTGTAAATTTGATCTTGGGATTGTTCATTTTATTCTCACTTTCTTAGAGGATGCGCTTGGGGAACTTTTTGAAAAAAGGTTCCCCAAACCCCTCAAAAACTTTTAATAGATTTTCGTATTTGGAGTGAAGTTCATTCTGCCGACGTGGGGTATGCGAGAGAAAACAGCTCGTCTATTCTCTCGTTTTTGCCTGTAAGGTGCAGATAACCGAAAAGCACCTCCATGCCGGTTGCAGTGCGGTATTCCGCCATGGTCGCGCTCTTTGGTACGTTGCCGCCCGACATGTTTCTCCCGCGCCTGTATACGAGCGCTTCATCCTCGTCAAGGTGCTGTATTATTCTGTGCATTGCCGCCGCCTGCTCGCTCGCCTTTACGTATGCAAGCGATGCCCGATTGAGATTACCCGAGCCCGAGATGCCTTCATTGACAAGCTTTTCTCTTACTCTTATCTCAAGCACGCTGTCTCCGAGATATGCAAGCGCCTCGGTCGATACTTCCTTTATGTTCACTGCGTTTTACCTCAGTTCAATGTTTTCACTCGATATTTTAGCATACTTTTGCCCCTTTTACAACACTTTGGGCAAAAAAGTTAGAGAAAAAGCGGCAAAAAGAATAAATATTTCAAATTTTACTTGATTTTTTTCGAAAAGAATTATATAATGATATGTAATAATGATTTTTTGTACTTTTTAATTCAGAGGATGAAAAAATGAAAAGAACACTTATACGAGAGATTTACGCCGACAAAGAAGCTTTCGGCGGCAAAGAGATCACAGTCGGCGGTTGGGTTCGCAACCTGCGCGACAGCAAGGCTTTTGGTTTTATCGACCTTAACGACGGCTCCTACTTCAAGAGCGTTCAGGTCGTTTTTGAGCGTGACATAGTTAATAATTACGATGAGATAGCAGGACAGAACGTTGGCGCGGCTCTTGTTGTCACGGGTATTCTTACTCTTACTCCCGAGGCAAAGCAGCCCTTCGAGCTTAAGGCTACAAAGGTTGAGATAGAGGGAACAAGTACTCCCGACTATCCTCTTCAGCCCAAGCGTCACTCTATTGAATTCTTGCGCGAGCAGGCATATCTCCGCCCCAGAACAAACCTTTTCTCTGCGGTTTTCAGAGTAAGAAGCGAGGTTGCTTACGCTATTCACTCCTTCTTCAACCAAAGAGGATTTGTTTACGTTCACACACCTATTATCACCTGCTCCGATGCGGAGGGTGCGGGCGAGATGTTCCGTGTTACAACGCTTGATATTGAGAATGCGCCCAAGACGGAGGACGGCGCGGTCGACTTCTCTCAGGACTTCTTCGGCAAGAGTGCAAACCTCACCGTTTCGGGTCAGCTTGAGGGTGAGACCTACGCTATGGCGTTTGGAAACATTTACACCTTTGGTCCCACATTCCGCGCAGAGAACTCCAACACAGCTCGTCACGCGGCAGAGTTCTGGATGATCGAGCCCGAGATCGCATTTGCAGATCTCAACGACGACATGGAGCTTGCTTGGGACATGATCAAGCACATTATCAACCACGTTATGGACAACTGCAAGGCAGAGCTGGAGTTCTTCAACAGCTTTGTTGACAAGGGATTGCTTGCGCGACTTACCGCTCTCCGCGACGCGGATTACGCAAAGGTAACCTATACCGAGGCAATTGAAATCCTTGAAAAGTCGGGCGCTGACTTCAAGTTCCCCGTATATTGGGGCGTTGTTCTTCAGACCGAGCACGAAAGATATCTTACCGAGCAGGTATACAAAAAGCCCATATTCCTTATCGACTATCCCAAGGAGATCAAGGCATTCTATATGCGTCTGAACGACGACGGCAAGACCGTTGCGGCAATGGACCTTCTTGTTCCCGGAGTTGGCGAGATCATCGGTGGCTCACAGAGAGAGGAGCGTCTTGACATGCTTCTTGCCCGCATGGAGGAATGCGGCCTTGACGAAAAGGACTACTGGTGGTACGTAAACCTCCGCAAGTTCGGCGGCACAAAGCACGCGGGATTCGGTCTTGGATTTGAGCGTATTATCATGTACCTCACCGGCGTATCGAACATTCGTGACGTAATTCCTTACCCCAGAACGGTAGGAAACGCAGAGTACTAATAAAGATTTATCAGGGTAGGAGAGATTTCTCCTACCCTCAATACATACGGCATAGGAGCTTTAAATGATTGAGATCAACAAAAACGAAATAAAAGATATTTCGCTGAAAATAAAGACGGTGGTCGTCGACCCCGAGGCGGCGGATATGGGGGAGGAGGAGCTTCTTGCTCTTCTTAAAAAAATGTCCGACGGCGAGAACGTTGAGGCCGACATGGCGCAGATCATGGACGAGGAGTCGCGAAGCGAGATAGAGCTTTGCACCGAGGCAACGATAGCGCTTAACAGCGACGGGTGCGTTGAGATCTCCTACCTTGAAAACGAGGACGACGAGCAGCTCAAGACACGCGCGAAAATAATCTTTTCAAAAGATAATCCCTCTCTCGTAATAATGAGCAAGGAGGGTGCTATGAGCGCGTTTTTATCCTTTGAGGAGGGAAAGACCCACATCTGCACATACGAAACACCGTTTATGCCGATAAAGGTCTACGTAAATGCAAGTCTTGTTGAAAACAAGCTGCTTGAGGACGGAACCTTAAGGCTTAATTACATTCTGAATCTCAATGATTGCGCGCCTCAACATTTCTCGGTTGAGGTCAAAATAAAGGAAGAGCCTGAGGATATTTTAAAGGAATTATTCTCCTGAGGGGAACCTTTTAATAAAAATTGACATATGATTGTGTGTGTCATAGCGTTATTTTGTTGAAAATTGAACAAATTTTTCATTTTTTGCAATTTTTCTACAAATTACTTGCATAATATATGTAAAAGTGTTATAATTATCAATGTAATCATCGGGTTTCTGAAATTTAATTTTTGAATTTTGCAAAAACCCGCTAAAATTTTCAAATTTTGAAAGGAAACTACAGTTATGTCCCAGTACGTACAAAACGTTCTTGCAGATCTCATCAAGCGCAACCCCGGCGAGCCCGAATTCCATCAGGCAGCCACAGAAATACTTGAATCCTTGGCTCCCATCCTCGACAAGCACCCCGAATACGAGAAGGCAGGCTTGCTTGAGAGATTCGTAGAGCCCGAGAGAACCATCAGCTTCCGTGTTCCGTGGGTTGACGACAACGGTAAGGTTCACGTAAACAAGGGTTACCGTGTTCAGTTCAACAGCGCGATCGGTCCTTACAAGGGCGGCTTCAGATTCCATCCCACAGTTAACCTCTCGGTTATGAAGTTCTTGGGTCTTGAGCAGATCCTCAAGAACAGCTTGACCAGCCTCCCCATCGGCGGCGGTAAGGGTGGCGCAGACTTCGATCCCTCCGGAAAGAGTGACGGCGAGATCATGCGCTTCTGCCAGAGCTTTATGTCCGAGCTTTACAGACATATCGGTCCTAACGTTGACGTTCCCGCAGGTGACATCGGCGTAGGCGCACGCGAGATCGGCTACCTCTTCGGTCAGTACAAGAAGCTCCGCGGCGCGTTCGAGAACGGCGTTCTCACAGGTAAGGGACTTTCCTACGGCGGTTCTCTTATCCGTCCCGAGGCTACCGGCTTTGGAGCGGTTTACTTTGCAAAGAAGGTTCTTGAGCACGAGGGTGACACTCTCGAGGGCAAGACCGTTGTAGTTTCCGGCTTCGGTAACGTTGCTTGGGGTGCCGTTAAGAAGGCAACCGAGCTTGGCGCAAAGGTAATCGCAATCTCCGGCCCCGACGGATACGTATACGACGAGAACGGCGTTTCTACTGAGGAGAAGATCAACTATATGCTCGAGATGAGAGCATCCGGCAGAAACAGAGTTCAGGACTACGCAGAGAAGTTCGGCGTTCCTTTCTTTGCAAAAGAGAAGCCTTGGGGTCTTAAGGCAGACATTCTGATGCCTTGCGCAACCCAGAACGAGGTCGGTATGGCTGAGGCAGAGAAGATCGTTGCAAACGGCGTTAAGTACTACATCGAGGTATCCAACATGCCTACCTCCAACGAGGCACTCAAGTACATACAGGATGCAGGCATCGTAGTTGCTCCCTCCAAGGCAGTTAACGCGGGCGGCGTTGCAGTTTCCGCTCTCGAGATGAGCCAGAACAGCATGCGTCTGTCTTGGTCCGCAGAAGAGGTTGACGAGAAGCTCAAGGGTATCATGGCTAATATCCACGACTCCGCAGCGGCAGCGGCAGAAGAGTGCGGATTTGGCTACGACCTCTGTAAGGGCGCTAACCTCGCCGGCTTCAAGAAGGTCGCTGAGGCTATGATGGCACAGGGAATAGTATAAGTTTAAGATAGACGATGCGGGGGGGAGAGGAAATCTTTTTGAAAAAAGGTTTCCCCCTCCCCCTCTCGCTCCCCCTCACCTTTCAAAAACTTTCAATAGATGGGGGAGAAGTAAAAAAATAAAGGAGCCGTGA
>JAZSBL010000034.1:0-4388 GCA_045602385.1 Eubacteriales bacterium
TTTCAGAGCGAGGGGAGGGAAAAAGAAGATGGCAGAAGTTAAAGTAAAAGAGGGCGAGTCTCTTGACAGCGCGCTCCGTCGCTTTAAGCGTCAGTGTGCTCGTTCGGGAATCCTTACCGAGCTTCGTAAGAGAGAGCACTACGAGAAGCCCAGCGTAAAGCGTAAGAAGAAGTCTGAGGCTGCACGCAAGAGAAAGTTCAAATAATCTCAAATAAAAAATATCGGCAAGCTACGGCTTGCCGATATTTTTTGTTTGTTTGAATATGAAGTGAAAAGCCGTATTTGCACCCTTGGCAGAGCGAAAATACGGCTTTTATGTAACACTATGTTTAAAAATCAATTTAAAATTTAAATTTTGTCGGAATTTGTCATTACGTAGCGATAGAAATCAACTGCGGGGGCAAGAGTTTCAACGTCTACGTTTTCGTCGATTCCATGGACCGACGCGAGCTGCTTTGAGCTTATTGAGAAGGGCGCGAAGCGCAGGCAATTGTCGCAAACACGGCTCATAAATCTGGAGTCGCTTGCAGCATTCATAACGTAGGGCGCGATCTTTACACCGTCGTAGGATTCACCGACTGCCTCGGCTACGAGCTTAAAGGCAGAGCTTTCATGACTTGAAAGGGGCGAGTCGAATCCGGGGCGGAGGACCACGGTTTCTATATCAAATTCTTTTGCAAGCGCGGTGATCGCGTCTATACTTGCCTTGCCTCCCTGATGATGTGAGTAGCGCATATTACCGACCACATACGCCTCCTGCGGAAGTACGTTCGCTCCGTCAGAGCCCGACGCCATGGTAAACGCAAGCGTTGTTTTGAGCATTGCGCCGGCTACGGGGGAGATCGAGGGCATTACCTTGCAAAGCAGGGGGGAGAAGAGCTTGGGATGACCGAGGATCGTTTTCAGAGGTCCGCTCATCGAGCTGCCGAGAGAGGCGAGTGTTGCGCGGACGGTGGGTGACATTTTAACGTCAAACACCTTGCGCTTTTCTGCCGCTGCCATAAATTTTCCAAGGCGGACAAGGGGAGTATCCTTTCCGGGTGTCGAAGCGTGGCCGCCGTTTGAGCGCGCGATGAATTTAAGGTCTGCATATCCCTTTTCGCCAACTCCGATCATGGCAAAACGGCCCTTTGCGCCGCTCATGGGCTCGTCAACGATCATTCCGCCCTCGTCAAGCACAAGCTCAAATCTTATGCCGCGATCAAGGAGGATCTGAGAAATTTTGTTTGCGCCTGCGCCGGTGGTTTCCTCACAGCAAGTGGACATGAAATATACGTCGCGGGGAGGGATAAAGCCCTCGCGCGCAAGTTCGTCGCCCGCCTGAAGCATTCCCCAAAGGCCGCCCTTGGTGTCAAGCGTGCCGCGTCCCCAGACCTTGCCGTCCGTGATCGCGCCCGAAAAGGGTGGGTATGTCCATTCGCCCGATGCCTCTACGACGTCGTGGTGATTCATAAAAAGAATGGGGAGAAGAGAGCTATCCTTGCCCGCCCAACGGAGCAGAATGCTACCGTCAAAGTCCTCAAGCTCGCAGGCGGCGAAAAGTGAGGGGAATTCTTCCTTCAAAAGGGCGTGGAAATTATAAAATTTGGAAAGGTCGGTCTGTCCGTGCGCCGAGATGGTTTCGGCTTGGATAAGTCTTGACAGGCGGCCTGCATATTCTTGATTTCTTGTTTCAGACATAGTCTTGTCCTCTCAATTTAGTGTTGTGTATTGTTAAGCGACCTTAACAAAGTCAAAGAAAATTAAGCAAGCTTAATTAATCGGTGCTTTGTGGTAGGGGCTATACATAGATTATACACCGAATTTGATTTTAAGTCAAGGGTAATTTGAAAAAGCTTTTGTTTGTTGGGGGAAAATAAATCCTAAAGGGTGATTTGCGGTTCGTTTGTGTCTGCGGTGTTGCGGGTGGACCTATAAAACAAGTTAAGTGTAGTTAATAAAAAGATAAGTAAACTTAACGAGGTTTGACGAGTCAATGTGGTGATATTTGGCACTAAGGGCTTTTATTGTTGTGTGGAAATTGCGGGCTTCCGAGGAGGGGAGAGTCGTTATTTGACGAAAGAAAACACAAAAAGCGAAAACTAATTTCAAAAAAGGACTTGACAAAAGAAAAAAGAGTGGTATAATAGTTTGGTAAGCCAATTTAAACGGATGGTTTACCCGAATCTTTGGATTTGGTTGA
The DNA here is from genome assembly GCA_045602385.1 of Eubacteriales bacterium. Taxonomy (GTDB): domain Bacteria; phylum Bacillota; class Clostridia; order Oscillospirales; family CAG-272; genus SVTX01. Next base: position 2,183 of record JAZSBL010000034.1, read on the forward strand.
ATACTTTTGGAGAAGTACTCAAGAGGCCGAAGAGGCGCCCCTGCTAAGGGTGTAGGTCGGATTTACCCGGCGCGAGAGTTCAAATCTCTCCTTCTCCGCCAACGAAAGGACACCGAACGGTGTCCTTTTTTTGTTGGCGGAGCGGGATTTGACGAGCGCGCCGGGGACCCGGCAAGAGAGGGACGTGCGCGACCGCTCGCGGTGCGAGGGGGAGGGAGCGCAAAGGAGTGGCAGTGACTTGGATTTTACCGACCGAGCTCCGTAGGGCGAGGGAAGGGAAAATCCTTAGTTGCAACAGTGCAACGGAACGCTTGCGTTCCTAGAGGATCTCTCCAAAATGCTCGGATTATATATCCGCCAACGAAAGGACACCGAACGGTGTCCTTTTTTCGTTTTCCAATACCGAAATGCGTGTTATATAGTCAATGGACAAATTTGTTTGTGTGCGCACGTGCATTTTTATATTATTTATATATAATAAAAATCATAGAAATATATTGACAATAAAGGGAAAAAGTTGTATAATTCAAGATAGGATAGTGTGGGATTCCACGCGATCAAATAAACAGTTGGGAGAAAAGAAAAAATGTTTAATGGAGTAAAGATCAATCCTCCCTTTTTTGAGGTAGGACCCAAGGCAATCATCTGGGGCGAGAAAATGCTCGCTTTGGCGAAGGTAATCGACAAGACGGCAATGAAGTATGACGTCGACGTTATCGTTACCCCCCAGTACACCGATATTAAGCTCTTGGCGGATAACACCGAGAGAATTTTCGTATTCGCACAGCACATGGACGCGCTGGTTCCCGGTCGCGGACTCGGAAGCGTGCTTCCCGAGGCGGTCAAGGCTGCAGGCGCGAAGGGCGTTATGCTCAACCACGCAGAGAAGCCCCTTGATATGGAGACACTTGAGATGACTATCCGTCGCGCTGACGAGGTAGGTCTTGCAACTATCGTTTGCGCAGACACCGTTGAGGACGTTAAGAGAATCGCGCACATGGGCCCTAACATGATCGTTGCAGAGCCCACAGAGCTTATCGGAACAGGCACGACAAGTGACACTAACTACGTTATCGAGACCATCAAGACCGTAAACGAGATCAACCCCGATATTATGGTGCTTCAGGGCGCGGGAATCTCCAACGGTCAGGACGTATACAACACCATCAAGCTTGGCGCACAGGCAACAGGCTCCACAAGCGGTATCCTCAAGGCTGCCGACCCTTATGCAATGGTTGAGGAGATGCTCTACAACCTCCGCAAGGCTTGGGACGAGCTCCACGCATAATATTATGAAAAAAGAGAGCTTGGCGGCAGCACGTGCCGCGTATGAGATAGAATACGAATGTATAAAGACGATGATCGACTACTTTGATGACGAGGCGTTCTCCGCGGCGGTTGAGCTGCTTAAGAATGCGCCCCGCATCGGCTCATCGGGCTGCGGACATTCGGGTATAATTTGCCAGCATTTCGCCCACCTTATGTGCTGCATAGAGCAGCCTGCAAGATTCATTTCCCCTGCGGAAGCGCCGCACGGAGCGATGGGCTTTTTGCAGGAGGGAGACGTTATGGTCCTTGCTTCCCGAGGCGGAAAGACCAAGGAGCTTCTCGGCATACTTGACATATGCAAGAGAAAGGGTGTTAAGGTCATCACGGTTACCGAAAACCTTGAGTCCCCCTTGGCGACCGGCGCTGACGTAGTGCTTAAGCAGTACGTAAATCGCGAGACCGACAAGTACAATTCGCAGGGAACGACCTCGTCCACCGCGCTTTGCATGATCTTCCACGCGCTTCAGACCGCGCTTATCGAGGAGACCGATTACAAAAACGAGCAGTTTGCTCTCATTCATCCCGGCGGAGCCGTAGGCGAACGCCTTAACAAAAAATAAAAATCAAAAAAATTATACATAAAAGGAGAATTTTATTATGGAATTCAAAGTTTTTCAGAAAGAAATCGAGCTTCAGTCCAGAGGTTGGATCCCCACATTTCACGACGTAACCGAAGAGGTTGAAAAGATTGTTGCCGCTTCGGGCATCAAGAACGGTACAGTTACCGTTGCTTCACACCATACCACCTGCTCCGTAATGATTCAGGAGTGCTCTCACGACATCGATTCCTTCGATCTCGAGTTCCTTCAGCACGACCTTCTCGACATCATGAGAAAGCTCATCCCCGACTTTGCAGAGGAGCATCAGTACCGTCATC
>JAZSBL010000035.1:0-11494 GCA_045602385.1 Eubacteriales bacterium
CCCCTCCACCCCCACCTTCAAAAAAAATTTTAATAAGGGGAGGTAGGATATATTATTTATTTTTCGCCATTGAAAAAAATTATTTGGGAGGGTTTTTGAAAGAATGGGGGCGTGGGGGAAGGAAAACTTTTTGCCGAAAAAGTTTTCCTTCCCCCACAGTCTATATCCTAAAATACAACCTTCATGTAGGTCTTTTTGCCCTTGCGGATCAATTTTCCGTCGGCAAGGTCTTCCTTTGTAAAGTAGGTTTTTATGTCGGTGACCTTTTCGCCGTCAACCGACACGCCGCCCTGCTGAACTGCCTGACGAGCCTCGGACTTGGACTTACAAAGTCCGCTGCGGACGAGCATTGTCAAAATGTCGGTCTTGCCCTCGATGTAGAAGTCCTCCTCGAGCATTTCTGCCGTGGGAGCCTCAGCCTCTCCGCCTGCGCCAAAGAGAGCCTTTGCCTGAGCCTGGGCCTTATTCGCCTCCTCGTCACCGTGGACGAGCTTTGTAAGCTCGTATGCGAGTATCTCCTTTGCGGTATTGAGCTGGCTACCCTCCCATGAATCCATGGCGTTGATCTCCTCGATGGGGAGGAAGGTGAGCATTCTTATGCATTTGAGGACGTCGGCATCGGCTACGTTTCTCCAATACTGGTAGAAATCGTAGGGTGTCGTCTTTGCGGGATCGAGCCATACTGCGCCCGACGCGGTCTTACCCATCTTCTTGCCCTCGCTATTGAGGAGAAGGGTAATTGTCATAGCGTGCGCGTCCTTGCCAAGCTTGCGGCGGATAAGCTCCGTACCGCCAAGCATATTCGACCACTGGTCGTCGCCGCCGAACTGCATATTACAGCCGTATTCCTTAAAGAGGTGGTAGAAGTCGTAGGACTGCATTATCATGTAGTTAAATTCAAGGAAGGAAAGGCCCTTTTCCATTCTCTGCTTATAGCACTCCGCTGTAAGCATACGGTTAACAGAGAAGCATGCGCCTACCTCGCGGAGCACCTCAACGTAGTTGAGTCCGAGAAGCCAATCGGCGTTATTTACCATGATCGCCTTGCCTTCGCCAAAGTCGATGAATCTTTCCATCTGCTTTTTAAAGCAATCGCAGTTATGCTGAATGGTTTCGGTCGTCATCATCTGGCGCATATCGGTTCTTCCCGAGGGGTCGCCAACCATTGCCGTTCCGCCGCCGATAAGCACGACGGGCTTATTTCCCGCCATCTGCAATCTCTTCATAAGGCAGAGCGCCATGAAGTGTCCGACATGCAATGAGTCTGCGGTAGGGTCAAAGCCGATGTAGAAGGTGGCCTTGCCCTCGTTGATCATATTTCTGATCTCTTCCTCGTTCGTCACCTGCGCGATAAGTCCGCGCGCGACGAGCTCTTCGTAAATCTGCATAGTTATAATTCTCCTTTTGTTTCTTTAAAAATAAAAAATCCCCTGCATTACTGCAAGGGCGAATAGTTCGCGGTACCACCTTGATTCGCATTGAGGTCACCCTCAAATGCCTTTAAGACTCACAAAGTCCTGTCGATATAACGGTCGAGCCCGCCGCAGTCTACTTGGAAAGATATCCTTTCGGTGTGTCGCTCACGGGGGTATTCGGAAAACGGCTCATCCGCGCCTCTCATCTACCGGCAGCTTTCTGTTGACAGCTTCGCTTCTTACTTGTCCCGATCATAGCGTTTAGATGATTATAACACCGTTTTCGCCTTTTGTCAATACCCTTTTTAAAAGCTTTTCGGGAGAGCAGTGGCTTTTTTCAAAGCCCGCTCCCCCTTATATTCGCATTGTCATGCAAGCGCCAACGGGTGAACGACACAACGCTTCCAGCGCATCAGGGGCATGACCTTGCGCGAAAGAATCTTAATCATCTTCATGATATTCACCGTATAAACCGTATCGATTAAAATAAAAAAAGAATTAAAAATCCAACACTTGAAGTGTCATGATTATCTTGCGCTGCTTTGCCTTCTATATTTCAAGGAATATGTGTAAACAAAGGAATGATTATCCATATCAGGCACATAAACCTCTATAAATGTAAAATGCTTCCTTTATATACATATTTTGAGGATTGAAAGGGGAGTATGCTCCGTGATAAAATAACTTGTCGCCGAAAAAAGAAAGGAGAACAGATGAAAAAAACACAGTTCATTAAGGCCACAGCGTTTTCATCTGCTGTACTTTTGTCAGCAAGCATGCTCTTAACGCTGGGCGCAGGCGCCGCACAGGTGCCAAACGAGGAGGTCGCGTCAATCGCAATTGATGGTGGCGCGGCTTATCACGAACCCGTGGCTCAGTCGCTCCCGATGGGCGCCGTAAGGACGGGTATCAACGTAAACGGAAGGAGGGTGCTTGAGGGCCGGGTGTTCGTCATTGACGGCGTTACATACGTACCTATGTTCAAGTTTGCAGACTGGCTTGGTATGTTTACCTACACGACAAGTCAGAACGGCAGCATTTCAACAGGAAAGGTCAAGGGCGAAAATCTTGAGATAACCGCGACCGAGAACAGCCTTTACATATCCGCAAACGGCAGGTATTTCTACACGGTAAGCCGTGTGCTTGAGATAGGTGGCGAGCTTTACATTCCGATAGAGCCTATGGTCAAGGCGCTTAACTGCCATATCAGCCTTGATTCGACGGGCGCGTACGTAGTAAGATCGGGCGATACGAGGCTGCTCCGACACTCGGACAAGTTCTACCGCGCGGACGAGGTTTACTGGCTTGCAAGGATCATTTCCGCAGAGTCAAGAGGCGAGAGCCTTGAGGGCAAGATCGCCGTTGGCAACGTTGTTCTTAACCGCGTAAGATCAAGCCAGTTTCCGAACACGATATACGGTGTAATATTTGACAAAAAATTCGGCGTTCAGTTCACACCGGTCGCAAACGGAAGCATATATCAGACTCCTACCGCGGAGAGCATTATCGCAGCAAAGATATGCCTTGAGGGATACACCTTGTCAAACGATATCCTGTATTTTCTAAATCCCAAGCACGCTACCGCGTCGTGGGTGCAGAACAACAGGCCTTTTGCGTTTACCATAGGTAATCATTCCTTTTATAACTGATATTTTTAAGGCAGGGAAGGGCGAGCTTCGCTCTTCCCATATCCGTGCTTTAATTTGACGGAAATTCTTGGGCAAAAGGCCGTTTTTAGGAGTAAATCCTTCACTTTTGTTGCATGAAAATCCAAATATATTAAATATAGATAAAAAATGAAGGAAAATATGTCAAAAATGACGATGTTTTTTTCGTCAAAAGCATTGACAAAAAATTGTCATTATGATATAATTTCTATGACTGCGATTGGCTCATATAGCTGATCTGTGTCCCGAATCGATACGTTTTTCGAGATGCAGATCAGTTATGTGGGAAGTAAACCAGTTAATAAAAATTTTTCTTATATAAGGAAGGGAAAGACAATGAAAAAGTTTTTCGCAATTCTTCTCTGTGTTGTAATGGTTCTTGCAGTTGTTGCATGTAACACAAACACCGAGGAAAAAGAGTCCGAGACCGAGAAGGTCACAGAAAAGGCTCCCGAAACCACAGCAGCTCCTGTTGTTGAGGAAGAGGAAGCTGAGTACAAGCTCGGTATGGGCGTTGTTGTTGATATGAACAGCTCTGCTACCGGCAACGCACAGGTTGACGCAACCGTTGCAACCGTTGTTCTCGACAAGGACGGCAAGATCGTCGCTTGCCGTATCGACGTTGCACAGAACAAGTTCGCTATCGGAACAGATGCTGCTGACAAGCAGTTCAAGACAAAGATGGAGCTCGGTGACGACTACAACATGGCTAAGTACGGCCAGAGCATGGACTGGAACGGCGACGGTGTTGTTAAGGAGTGGTACGACCAGGCTAAGGCATTCGAGGCATACGTTGTTGGTATGACTGCTGCTGACGTTAAGGCTATCAAGACCCAGATTGTTGAGGGCGCAGGCTACGTTATCGCTGCTGACGAGGCTCTTCTCTCCGCAGGATGCACAATCCAGATCACAGACTTCGTTGCTGCAGTTGCTGCTGCATGCGAGGATGAGCAGGGTGTTGCTTTCAAGACCGCTGCAGAGTTCACTCTCGGCGTTGCTGCTAAGACAACAGCTGAGGAGTCCACCGCTGAGGTTATAAAGATGTACTCCGACTTTGCTGCAACCGTTGTAGTTGACGGCAAGATCGTTGCTGCTCTTAACGACGCTATCCAGCCCGCCATCACTGTTGACGCTGAGGGTAACATTGTTGAGAAGGCATTTGTTGCTACAAAGCGTAACCTCAAGGAAGACTACAACATGGCTAAGTACGGCGCTTCCATGGACTGGAACCAGGACGGCAAGGTTCTTGAGTGGTACCTCCAGTCTGAGGCATTCTCTAAGCACGTTGTTGGCATGACAGCTGCTGAGGTTGCTGCTATGGAAACTCAGATTGTTGAGGGCGCAGGCTACGTTATCTCCGCTGACGAGGACCTCCTCGCTGCAGGATGCACAATCCAGATCACAGCTATCAAGGCTGTTGTTGCACAGGCTGTAACTAACGCAAGATAATTAAATAAAAACAGGAGAAGGAAATTTGAAGATATTCAAATCTCTATTTTGCCTGATTGCGATTTTGGGGCTGCTCGTCTCTTTGACGGGCTGCCCTAAAACTGCGAATAAGGCAGATCCCGAAAACTCTACCAGCATTATCCAAAACATCATTCAAAGCATTACTCCGGACTCTGATCAGGGCAATAATGCCAATTCCGCGCAGAAGATAGAGCCCAAGGGCATGGCATATTTTTCATATTTTGATACCGTGTCCAATATCTACTCCTACGCAGGCGACTCGCAGGAGACATTTGCCGCAAACTGCGGAGAGATTTCGGGTATTTTAGGCAAATACCACAAGCTTTTTGATATTTACTACGAGCATTCGGGTGTCACCAATCTGAAAACGCTCAATAAAAACGCGGGCGGTGAGCCTTTGAAGGTCGAGCAGGAGCTTATTGACTTTCTGCTTTACGCAAAGGAGCTTTACACGCTTACAAACGGTGAAATGAATATTATGATGGGATCGGTTCTTCGCATCTGGCATGATTGCCGCGAGGAGGGAACAAGGATCCCGACAAACGAGGAGCTACAAGAGGCGGCTCTTCATACGTCTATCGATCTTCTTGAGATAGACGTACAAAACCAAACGGTTCGTATTTCTGACCCTAAAGCGTCTATTGACGTAGGTGCGCTTGGCAAGGGCTACGCCACCGAAAAGGCGGCAAAGCATCTTGAGAGCATAGGCGCTACGAGCTACGTACTCAATATCGGCGGAAACATCCGCATCATCGGCACAAAGCCCGATGGCTCGGGGTGGAAAACCGGAATAAAGAATCCCGCAAATCCCTCGACATATTCGAAGTATCTTATGCTGGCAAACATATCCTGTGTAACCAGCGGAAATTACGAAAGATATTATACCGTGGGCGGACAACGCTACCACCACATTATAGACAAAGACACCCTCATGCCCTCGACGTATTTTTCCTCGGTAACGATTCTCACGTCGGACAGCGGACTTGCAGACTCGCTCTCGACTGCGCTCTTCTCTATGAGCTACGAGGACGGTCTTAATATGGTCCAACGCATTGGCGGCGTGGAGGTAGTATGGATCACTCCCGAGGGAGAGATATATACCACAAGCGGAATTGCTGATCTTGAAAGTACAAGATAAGCGATTGATAAATTTGAAAATAATAAAAAATGACTATATAAGGTTAACGAAAGGAGAGACGGTTTTGAAAAAAGATATTTCATCTTTGCACGTGCCCCACAACAAAAACACGGCGGCTTGCGCTCCCGTAAGGATCGAGATGCCCCGGGAAGTTGTTCTTCCCATGAATATGCACTCGGGTCACGATGCCGAACCTATCGTATCTGTTGGCGACCACGTTAAAGTCGGCCAGCTTATTGCTAGAGAAGAGGGAAGATTCTCCTCTCCCGTGCATGCAACAATTTCAGGTACAGTCGTTGAGATCGCTCCCATGCCCACCTCAAGCGGCAAGGACACAATGGCTATCCGCATTGAAAGCGATGGCAAAATGGAGATCGCCGAGAGCGTTAAGGCTCCCGAGATCACCGATTGCGACAGCTTCCTTCAGGCAGTAAGAGACGGCGGAATCGTCGGTCTTGGCGGCGCGGCTTTCCCGACATGGGCAAAGTTCAACGAGGCTAAGAACCCCGACTACAAGGTTGACACCGTTCTTATCAATGCCGCAGAATGCGAGCCCTATATCACCAGCGACCACAGAATGATGCTTGAGCATCCCGAGCTTATCGCTGACGGTATCGAGTATCTCCGCAAATATATGAACGAGTACCTTGGCAACGCGGTATTCAAGATCTGCATTGAAACAAACAAGGCAGACGCTATCGAGGTTCTCGAAAAGACATTCGAGGGCAAGGATTACGTTGTAATTCACAAGCTCAAGACGATTTATCCTCAGGGCGCAAAGCAGGTCATGCTCTACAACGCGACAGGCAGAGTTGCCGTTGCGGGCAGACGTTTCCCCTCATTTGGCGCGCTTATCATCAACGTTTCCTCTATCGCAAAGATGGCTGAATACCTCAATACAGGTATGCCTCTCGTTGACAGAATCGTAACCGTTGACGGTCCTGCGGTAGCAACACCTATGAACCTTGTGGCTCCCATCGGAACCCGCATCAGCGAGCTTCTTAAGGTCACAGGCCTTAAGGCAGAGCCCGGCAAGGTTATCGTTGGCGGTCCTATGAACGGTACCGCTATCTGCTCGGTTGACGATCCTATCGTTAAGGTTTCCAACGCGGTTCTCGTATTTGACGAGAAGAGCGCAGTTCTCCCCGAAGCCTCCGCTTGTATCAACTGCGGTCGCTGCATAGACAAGTGCCCCGTGGGAATCTCGGTCGCAGAGGTTGACCGCGCAATGAAGGTAAAGAACGAGGACAAGAAGGCAAAGATGCTCATCGACACCGGTGTTCGCCAGTGCGTTGACTGCGCTTGCTGCTCTTACGTTTGCCCTGCAAACCGTCCCTTGCTTCAAATAAACTGGGATGCTAAGGCATTCCTTAAGAAATACGCTGCAGCGCAGAAGGAAAAAGAAGGAGGTAACAAATAATGGCTAAGCTTCATATCTCCTCCACCCCTCACATTCACCAGAAGGGATCTTCCACCCGCAACATAATGCTGGACGTTGCTATCGCGCTTCTTCCCGCAACCGCTGCAGGTATCATTATTTTCGGACTCCAGGCACTCTGGGTAGTTCTTACATGTGTGGCCAGCGCTATTGCCGCAGAGGCTCTCTTTAATCTCTGCGCAGGCAAAAAGCAGACGGTTGGCGATTGCTCTGCACTCGTTACAGGTCTTTTGCTCGGTCTTAACCTCAGCACAAACGTAGAGCTTTGGCAGTGCGTTATCGGTTCGGTATTCGCTATCGTAGTCGTAAAGGGCTTCTTCGGCGGTATCGGAAAGAACATAGTAAACCCCGCGATCGCGGCGCGTGTATTCATGCTTCTTACATTCGGCTCTGTTGCGGCGGCAGTTCAGATCGCTCCTCTCTTTGATCTCGGCTTCCTTGGCAATGCCGTTCCCGAGATCGCAGCGGGCGCAACTCCTCTCGTTGCTCTTAATGCGGGCGTTGAGAGCGCGGCAAACGCACCCTCTCTCCTCCAACTTCTCGTCGGCGCGCACGGCGGTACTATCGGCGAGACATGCGCAATCGCTCTTCTTATCGGCTTTGCTTATCTCGTAGCACGCAAGGTGATCAAGTGGTACGTTCCCGCATCTTACGTTGCAACAGTATTCGTATGCTACTTCATTTACGGCGGATTTAACGCTACATTCGCTCTCCAGCACGTTCTTGCGGGCGGTCTTCTCCTCGGCGCTATCTTCATGGCTACCGACTACGTTACCACCCCCAACACAGGCAAGGGCCGCGTAGTGTTCTGCGTTGGCGCGGGTCTTCTCACCTTCGCAATCAGACAGTTCGCTTCCTTCCCCGAGGGCGTTTCTATCGCAATTCTTACTATGAATCTTCTTACTCCCTTCATTTCCGATTGGACAAGAAAAAAGACATTGGGAGGTATTAAATAATGAGATTTGTAAAAACATTAGCTATACTTCTCGTCATCATCGTAATATTCGGCGGCTTGATGTTCGCGCTTAACCTTTACACGGGTCCTATTATTGAGGAAAACAAGCTCGGTGCGATCAAGGACAAGCTTAATGCGGCAATGCCCGACGCTGAATCATACAAGGAGCTTACCGAGGAGCTTAAGGATCTTCCCGAGAGCGTAGTCGCTGTATATGAGGAGACAAGCGGAAAGGGCTTCGTGGTTATTTGTACCGCGACCTCACAGTATACAGGCAGCACTCCTATGGAGATCGTTGTGGCTGTTGACACCGCAGGTAAGATCAGCGGTATCGCGCTTCTCTCCCACTCCGAGTCGCTTATATTCGGCGACGGATACCCCGCAACCTACATTGGCGCAGACTCCACTCTCTTTGGAGTTGAGGTATATGCGGGAAGCACATACTCCTCTAATGCATTCAAGGGCGCAGTCCAGGATGCTATGAACGTTCTTATCAACAACAATCTTATCAAAGCGGGCGAAAAGTCTCCCGAACAGATCTTGACCGAGCTTATCGCAACCGTAGCTCCTGAGCTTGCGGAGGTTAAGAAGTCTGAGGGCAAGGGCGACATAGTTGCAGTTTACAAGGCAACCTCAAGCGCGGCTTACATCGTTAAGGACGGAGATGCTCTCTATCTCGCGGTTATCGCGGCAGACGGAGTATGCAAGGTCTACGACGTTGACGGCAACGACGTTACCGCATCCAAGGCAGACGTAGCAAAGAAGGCTACCGATTACGCGGCAAGCGCGGCTAACGAAAGACTTAACGCAGTTCTTGCAGGCGCAACAGGATTTGAAGATATTACTGCTACACTTCAGGGTCTCCCTGCAAGCGTAGTTAAGGTTCACAAGGAAACAAGCGGTCTTGGTTACGTAATCGAGACGACCGCAACCTCGCAGTACACGGGAAGCACTCCCATGGACATCGTTATCGGTGTTGACGCGGAGGGTAAGATCTGCGGAATCAAGCTTGCGGCTCATTCCGAATCTTTGATCTTTGCAGAAGATTATCCCGATTCTTATATAGGTAAGGACTCCGCACTCACGGGTGTTGAGATTTACGCAGGAAGCACTTTCTCTTCCACCGCATTCAAGACAGCTGTTGAGGAGGCAATGGGCGTGCTTGCGTCAAACAATCTGATCGCGGCAGGCGTTAAGTCCGACGCGCAGATCCTTGAGGAGATGATCCCCACGGTCGCTCCCGGTCTTATAAAGCTTAAGGAAACAACTGCTTCCGGTAACGTTGAAAAGGCTCTCCAGTCCGAGGCCGGAACAGGATACGCGTTCATCGTCAAGTCCGGCGACGCAACCTTCTTGGCGATAGTAAACGCTATGGGTACATGTGCGGTTTACGACGTTGAGGGCAACGACGTTACAGCTGATAACGCTGCGGTTGTTGCAGAGGCAAAAGCTCTTGCGGCAGCTCAGAAGGATTACTCAAGTGACCTTCAGGCAAAGGCTGAAAAGATGATGCCCGGAGCAACAAGCTTTGAGGCAATTGCGCTTGACACCTTCAACACCGTCGTTTCCGCAGTAAGCTTTAAGGTTGAGAATGCAACATACTATGCATTCTACTCCAGAAGCTACGGATTCCACCAGATGGATGTTTATATCATCATAGACGAAAACGGCGCTATCGCTCAGCTTGATGCAAAGCAGTTCATTTTCGAGGAACAGTACTTCATGTCCTTCGGCGGAATGGACGTTAACGAGTACAAGGACGGCTTCGTAGGTATTACCGGTGAGACATGGACCGGTGATGAGGCTATCATCGCAACCGCTACCATGACATCCAACGCGGTCAAGCAGTCCACAGAGGACGCATTCGCCGCATTCGATTCTATCAAGGGAGGAGAACAGTAATGAAAAAGACTAAAACATCGTATCTCCTCAGAGGTACACCCTCGATTCTTTTGGTGCTTGGCGCAGGATTCGTTATGGCTTCCAGCGCTGACATCCGCGCGGCTCTCGGTATGGGCGCGGCAGTTCTTATCTCTATGCTGCTCAGCTCTATCGTGGTTTCCGCTCTTCACAAGATCATTCCCGCGTACGCGAAGCTTCCTTCTTATCTTATGATAATCACTGGCTTCGTATCGCTTATCTCAATGCTCATGCAGGCGCATTTCCCGATCGTCGTGGACATGCTTGGAGTTCACCTTGCAACTCTCGCAGTAAGCGCGGTTATCTACCGCGACTGCGAGGAGTGCGCAGACCACAACGGCGAGGCTACGTCGATCAAGACCGCTCTCGTTACAGGCTTGTTCTTCACGGTAGTTATGGTAGCTTGTGCTCTTATCCGCGAGGTTATCGGTAACGCAACCATCTGGGGTCAGCCTATTGAGTTCCTTCAGAACTACAAGATCTCTACCATCGCGGGCGCGTTTGGCGGTTATCTCGTTCTCGCTATCGTTATGGCTGTTATCAACAAGCTTACGGGTCTTCATCACCATCTCGATGAAAATGATGAAAAGGAGGATTGCTGATCATGACGTTCGAAATTATTCTTGGTATCGTCCTTGCGGGCATTCTCTCTGAAAACTACGCGCTTCTCCACTTCCTTGGAACAGGCGCGGTGCTTGAAAACGAGCGCTCCTCAAGACAGTCGCTCGCACTCGGACTTGGCACTACTCTCGTAATGCTTATCTCCACGCTTATCTCTTGGCCTCTCAACCACTATCTCCTTGTCAAGGCTCCTTATCTTCAGACAATGGTATTCGTGTTCGTGGTTCTTCTGGTCGTTGAGGCTATTCACCTTATTGCAAGAAGGATCGTAGACAACTACTGCCATGCACACTTCGTTAAGTTTGCTATCAACGGCGCGGTTCTCGGTCTTTGTATCCACAACACCGAGCACAGCTTCGTCGAGGCGATCATCACCGCTGCGGCTGTTGGCGTTGGCTTCACGCTCACTATGACTCTCTACGGCAAGCTCAAGGATCTTGCGGTCGATGAGGATGCGATCCCCGCGTCCTTCCGCGGTCTTCCCATCGCGCTTCTCACCGCAGGCATGATCGCTCTTGCGCTTCTCGCACTTAAGTTTTAATGAAAAAGAGAGATCTGATTCTCATTGTCGCTATTCTTGCCGTGGCGCTCTTGCTGCTCGGCATCTGGGCGCTTACCCGTAAGGAAGGAGCGTACGTCGTCGTTCGTGTGGACGGCGAGGAGGTGGCAAGATACAGTCTTGCCGAGGATGGCGAATATTCGCTCAACGGAGGAACGAATATCCTTCGTATTGAGGGCGGTCAGGCTTATCTGACCTATGCCGACTGTCCTGATCACCTTTGCGTAAAGCAGGGTAGGGTGCACAGCACGGGCGAGGTCATAACCTGTCTGCCGAACAAGCTGACGGTCACGGTCTACGGTGCCGAAGAC
>JAZSBL010000036.1:0-34042 GCA_045602385.1 Eubacteriales bacterium
TTCTTCGATAACAGCGTACTTGCAGGTGTTCCTGACTTTATCGCGGCAGACATGATCGACGGCGATACATACACGGTTCTTCCTGCGGCATTCGGACTTCTCAGCCAGGGAATCCTTAACGTTTCCAAGGTTAAGACAGGCACCTTGACAATGTCCAGACTTGTATACAAGGACGGCGAGTACACTATGCAGGTCATCCTTGGCGAGGGCAAGAATCCTCCCAAGTGGGAAGAGTGCGGCTGGGATCAGCCCGCTCCTCAGCTCTCCGCGCTTGAGATCGTTATCGGTGACGTAGAGAAATTTGCAGACAACGTGGCATGCCAGCACTACATAATTACATACGGTGATAACAGAGCTAAGATCAAGAACCTCTGCGATATTCTCGGCATTAAGGTAGACTACGTTGTAGAATAAATCAGGAGAAAAGACAATGTTATACCTTTTGGATACGGCAAATCTTGCCGATATAAAGTACGCCAACGAGTTTTATCCTCTCTACGGCGTAACAACCAACCCCTCTATCATTTCCAAGGAGAAGGCGGAGTTTCTTCCTCATATAAAGGCTATCCGTGATATTATCGGACCTGAGAAGATGCTCTGCGTTCAGACTATGGAGAAGACCGCTGAGGACATCGTTCGCGACGGTGAGATGCTTCGCGACGCAATCGGCGGAAACTTCTATTTGAAGGTTCCGATCAGCGAGGCGGGACTCAAGGCGACCCCCATACTTAAGAGCAAGGGAATCGGCGTTCTTATGACCGCTATATTCACCCCTGCGCAGGCTCTTCTTTCCGCTAAGGCGGGCGCGGATTTCGTAGCGCCTTACGTAAACCGTCTTGACAACATTGTTGCCGACGGCTGCGCGGCTCTTGGCGAGATCGTAAAACAGTTTGAAATTTACGGCATGAGCTGCAAGGTCCTTGCCGCGAGCTTCAAGAACGTTGAGCAGGTTCACAAGTGCGCATCGGTTGGATGCCACAGTGTAACAGTTCCGCTCAATATTCTTCAGGGAATCGTTTCGCATCCCATGACAGACATGGCTGTTGCGGGCTTTGACCGTGACTGGGCAGAAGTTTACGGAGACAAGAGAATCTCCGACCTTATTTGAGATAATACTTCAAAATCAGGGCGCCACAACACGTGGTGCCCTGTGAAGAATTACAAAAAGACGAATGTGTTTTCGGTTTATAGGAGAAAACAAATGGATTCAAAAATTAAAATAGGCTGGAGCGAGGTGTCAATCGTCCCCGAAGGAAGACGCGTAGATCTCGTTGGCCAGTTTTACGAGAGAATTTCGGGTGAAGTGGAGACGCCCATCGCCGTAACTGCACTTGCTATGGAGTGCGGTGATGAGCATATGATATTCGTCGCTTGTGACCTTACCTCCGCAAGCCATAATTTGCTTGAGGAGATCAGAGCAGACTTACCTGAGGATTGCGGCTTTGATAAGAGCAAGATCATTCTCAGCGCAATTCACAGCCATACCACCGTTGGATATGCGAGAAGGGGAGACTCAATAACGGGTCCTTCTCTTGCTGTTCTTCAGCAGTTTATGCCGGAGGGCGTGAGCTATGCTCCAACGGTAAGCGATACCTCTGCGGATATTATTCGCGGCGAGGAGGCGAGAGCCTTCCTCAAGGAGCGCATCAAGAAGGCTATCGTGGAGGCTTGGGCGAACAGAACCGAGGGTATGTATGCCTGCGGATTCGGCCGCGCGGCAGTAGGACTTTGCCGCAGAGCCTGCTATGACGATGGCTCTGCAAAGATGTGGGGCGATACCAATATGGCTAATTTCACAGAGCTCGAGTCGGGTGGCGATTCGGGTATCGAAATGATGTTTACATATGACACTGAGAAGAACCTTACCGGTGTTATTGCAAATGTTGCGTGCCCCGCGCAGGTGCTTGAACATCAGTGGTTCATATCATCCGACTATATGGGTAAGGTCAGAAGAAACATTCAGGAAAAGTACGGCAAAAACGTAAGCTTCCTGCCCCTCGTTTCCCCTGCCGGCGATATGTGTCCTCGCGATCTTATCCGTTGGGTAAAGGCGGAGATCAACTTCAATGATCCAAATATCGTTCGCAATAATCCCATTGAGCGCCGCGCCGATCCCTCGATGTTTGACATTAAGGGCTGTGAGCTTATAGCAAAGAGAATCTCTACCGAGATCTTCTGGCAGCTTGAGGACGTTACCGAGTACGTGTCCGAGACTGATATGGTCCACAAGTCCTTGAATGTGGATCTGCCCGTTCGCAGAGTTACCATTGAGGAAAAAGACAATGCGGTTAAGGAGATCAATAATTTCTTTGCTAATCTTGAGGGAGATACCATCGACTTTGAGGATAACGCGAGAATGATGATCCATGCCGGAACTATCGCGAGATACAATGCCCAGCAGACAAAGGACATCTTTACAATTGAGATGCACGTAATGAAGATCGGGGACGTTGCCTTTGCGACCAGCCCCTTTGAGTTGTTTGTAAACTACGGCAACCAGATCAGGGCGCGCAGCCTTGCAAAGCAGACCTTCCTGTCTCAGCTTACCTGCGGCGCGTGGGGATATCTTCCCACCGAGAAGGCAGAGAAGGGCAGCCACTACTCCGCGTTCGTTTCAAGCGGAACGACCGGTCACGTTGGTGGCGAGATGCTTGTTAGAAAGACTCTCAAGGAAATAAATGAAATGTTCAACTAAAGAAGTGTGTTAGGAGTATAGAGATATGAATTACAAAATTAAGATAGGCTGGAGCGAGGTATCTATCGTACCCGAGGGCAGAAGGGTTGACCTTGCCGGCCAGTTTTACGAGAGAATTTCGGGTGACGTAGAGACACCCATTGCGGTTACGGCTCTTGCTATGGAGTGCGGTGACGATCATATGGTATTTGTTGCGGCTGACCTTGTTGCCACCAGCCACAAGCTTCTTGAAGCAGTAAGAAATTATCTTCCCGACAATTGCGGGTTTGATAAAGACAAGCTGATACTTAGTGCAATACATACCCATACATCTATGGAATATGCGGGCAGAACAGACATGTTTTCCAGTGCGTTGAAAAATCTTGACGAGTTCAAGCCCGATCACATAAAGTACGTTCCTATGGTACACGACGATTCCACAGATATTATCAGGGGCGATGAGGCCGCACAGTTCCTTATCCAGCGAATTGCAAGGGCAGCGTGTGAGGCCTGGGAAAGCAGAAAAGAGGGCGCTTATGCTTGCGGATTCGGACGCGCCGCCGTTGGTATGTGCCGCAGAGCTTGCTACGATGACGGCTCCGCAAAGATGTGGGGCAACTCCAATCACGCAAACTTCACTGAACTTGAGTCGGGTAACGATTCGGGTATTGAGATGATGTTTACTTATGACACCGAGAAGAATCTTACAGGTGTTATTGCAAATGTCGCTTGTCCCGCACAGGTGCTTGAGCATCAAAGCTTTATATCCTCTGACTATATGGGTAAGGTAAGGGAGCTTGTCCGGGCTAAGTACGGTAAGCATGTTGGCTTCCTTGGTCTTATATCTCCTGCAGGTGATATGTGCCCCCGAGATCTTATCCGTTGGGTGGATTCTCCCGTTTGCAAGAACGACCCCAATATTCACCGCGATACCGTTATCGAGAGACGTGCAGACCCCTCCATGTTTGATATTAAGGGCTGCGAGCTTGCGGCAAAGAGAGTTGCTACCGAAATATTCTGGGCTATTGAGGACGTAAGCGAATACGTTGAGGAAACAGTACTTGTTCATAAGAACCTTAATATTGATATTCCTCTTCGCAGAGTTACTATTGAGGAGTACAATCATGCTATAAGCAAGATAAATGAGTTCTTTGGGGCATGCACCGAGGATATTAACTATGAGGACAATGCAAGAATGCAGATATACAGCGGAATCGTTGCAAGATATAAGCTTCAGCAGACCATGGATATTTATCAGATCGAATCGCACGTTCTCCGTATTGGTGACGTAGCATTTGCCACCAACCCCTACGAGCTGTTTCTCAACTACGGCAACCAAATAAGAGCGCGCAGCCTTGCAAAGCAGACATTCCTCGTTCAGCTTTGCTGCGGTGCTTTTGGTTATCTTCCCACCGAGAAGGCAGAGCAGGGTAGCCACTACTCCGCGTTCGTTTCAAGCGGAACGACCGGTCACGTTGGCGGCGAGATGCTTGTAAGAAAGACTCTCAAGGAGATAAACGAGATGTTCAAATAATTCATTTGTGCACAAGTTTTATATAATAGCGCCCGCCGATTTCGGCGGGCGCTATTGCTTTTTGTGAGGATAAATAATATTTGCCCTAAATAGAATATATACTGTAATGAAATACAAAATAACGGAGGCAAATATGAAATTTACAGCAGCAGGAGACGCGATAATTCAGCGCAGAATACAGAAGGATTTTGCGGGATACAGAGAGATTGCGCCCTTTATAAGTCAAGGAGATGCCAGATTTTTTAATCTCGAAACGACATTGAACCGTGCCGGGGAGGCATTTTGCTCGCAATTCAGCGGCGGTACGTACATAAGGTCCGATCCTGATGTATTATCTGATCTGAAAGAATTTGGGTTTAATATGACAAGCTTTAACAATAATCATGCGCTTGATTTTTCATATTTGGGACTGGAGCGTACGCTTGATGCTTTGAATGAAAGTGGGTTGGTGCATGCAGGTGTGGGGAAAAATCTTACCGACGCATCTGCTCCGAGGTATCTTGAGACGGATAATGGTCGCGTTGCGCTTATATCGGTCAGCACCTCGTTTAATCCGACGATGATTGCGGGAAACGAAAATGGAAGATTTCCCGGCAGACCGGGTGTAAACGCCGTGCGTATTAATGATAGGCTTACCGTTACGGAGAAGGAGCTTGAGCTCATACAAGCTCTTGCCCAAAGGCTTGGGATAAACGCGGGAAGGGAAATATCAAGAGCTGAGGGATACCTTCCGCCGCTTGACGGAAATTGTGCGGAGCTTGGAGAATTAAAATTTTATAGTGGAGAGAAGACCGAGCGCGTTTATCAGATAAACGAGGTTGATATGAAACGCGTGGAAAAGGCAATATTTGAGGCTAAATTCGGGGCAGATTATTTGATGTTATCGATTCATTCGCATCAGGTATGCGGTACGTCCAAGGAGAATATTCCCGAGTTTTTGTCGGATTTTGCACACAAATGCATTGATCTTGGTGCGGACGCGATAGTCGGACATGGACCGCATCTTCTGCGCCCGATTGAGGTGTATAACGGCAAGCCGATATTCTATTCTCTTGGTGACTTCATTCTTGAGCTTTACAGCATTGAGGCAGGCCCAGCCGATTTTTTCGAAAGGTTTGGGCTGGAGCCCGATGAGTCGATGTATGCTCTTCTCAAAAAGCGATCCCATGAATTCACGGTCGGACTAATGGAAGACAGGAGAATGATGGAAACAGTAATTCCTTATTGGGAAACAGATGTGGACAACAGGCTGGTATCTCTTAGATTATTGCCGGTCGAGCTTACACGTAGCGGAAACAAGTCGCAGGTGGGATTGCCCGGAAAGGCGAAGGATCTCACCTTAGTGGACAGACTTGCAGAGATATCAAAGCCTTACGGCGTAACGATGCAGATTGAGGAAGACGGCACGGTTACCTGCCACTGGTAACAAAAAATCACGGAGAACCCAAGGTTCTCCGTGGTTTTTTGTTTATTAATCTTTTTTCTGATTGTCGGCAAATACGTTACAAATACACATCGCTATCGGGAACAGGATGCCGCCTATGGCAAATATTATCCAGCTGTAGTCCCAGCCGTTTGTCAGAAACGATACGGTAAGGAAGATGGCTGTCACTACTCCCCAATAGCAAAATCCGACAACGTCCTTTACGCTTGTTCTTTTTTTCTCCTTGTCGGTGTATTCTCCCTCTTTAAGGAGCTTTTGCATGCTTGCGTATTGTGTTCCTACTACGATAAACATTGCTACCCCGAGACCGATCAAGCCTATAAGTAAGGCAAGCGCTATTGCAACAAGCATTTCATTTTCGGTGAAGGATAGTATTATCAATGGTACGACCGAGAAAATGCATACGCAGGTAGCGATTATATTATAAGCGATATAGGTCGGTCTGAAAGAGTTTTTCTTTTCGGTTACCAATCCTTTTACTCCATATTCAAGCTCAAAGGGAACATCCTTTTCAAGAAACTCATAGGGTTGGTTTTTAAATCCGCAGTAAATATAGATCGGAACGGCACACAGGATCAAAGCAAAGAGGACTGTCAGTCCAACCGCCCCTGCGGTTATTTCGCTGACTATAGCGTTTGGCTGCTCGGATAATATGCTCAACAAAATAAGCGTGACGGGGGAAAGGATACACAACAGTGTTGCAAGCGCGATGCGCCAGGATGCTTTCTTGCGTTGCTCCATATATGCGTTAGCTTCTTCTATGGAGATCTTTTTTACCGTTGAATCGGATGAGGTGTCATTGGTCAATTCCTCGTCCTCTATCTCGTCCTTTAAAAGATAATCTGTGGTAACGCCGAACAAAACCGACATCTGCAATATCTTTTCAAGATCCGGTATGGCCCCCGCGCTTTCCCACTTTGAAACAGCTTGGCGGGAAACATTCATCTTTTCGGCAAGCTCCTCTTGTGTTAGGCCGATCTTTTTTCGTAATCTTATAATCTTGTCTGCTAAAATCATAAATAACTCCTCGCTTTAATATTTTCAAAGGCTTTCAGCTCTTTTGCACCTAAATTATAGCATAAATTGCGGTTGCGCGCCACCAACCGCGGGCTTTCAATTTGTCAACCGACGGTTGTTTTTGAGGTTCTATACCCATATTATAACACAAAAGCCGCAGATAAGCAATCTGCGGCTTTACTTTTCTTCTTTTTTCGACTTTTTGGTTAATTATTTGTTTTCTGCGAGGTATTCCTCAACGTAGTGCGAGGCGACCGCGCCGTCTGAGGCGGCGGTGATGATCTGGCGCATTACCTTGGTGCGCACGTCACCGACCGCGAAAACACCGGGGATATTGGTCCTTGTACTTTCGTCTGCGACGATATAGCCCGACTTATCAAGCTCAAGCTGGCCCTCAAAAATCTCCGTGGCGGGTTGACGTCCGATGCTGATAAAGAGTCCGTCAAGCGATATTTCCTCGCTTTCACCTGCCTTATTTTCAATTATGATGCCGCTGAGCTTCATACCGTGTAAAAGCTCACGCACCTGACTGTTCCATTTGAATTCGACGTTTTCCGCCCTCATAAGCGGCTCGTGGTATATCTTGGTCGCGCGCATAACGTCTCTGCGCACTATAACGTACACCTTTTGGCATATTTTGGAGAGGATAAGGGCATCTGCCGCGGCGGAGTTTCCGCCTCCGACGACCGCGACCGTCTTACCGCGGAAGAGCATACCGTCGCACGCGGCACAGTATCCGACACCGCGACCGATAAGAGATTCCTCTTTGTCAATTCCGAGGTGCTTATGGTCTGCGCCTGTTGCTATGACAACGGTTTTGCAAAGAAGCTCGCCCGAATCGGTAATTATTTTCTTTGGATTTGCGTTAAGGTCAACCGACAAGACCTCGGTCTGCATGGTTTTCGCACCAAAGCGCTCCGCGCCTTGCTGCATTTTAAACCCGAGAGAAAAGCCGTCTATGCTTTCGTCAAATCCGGGGTAATTTTCAATGGTCGAGGTCTGTGTCATCTGACCGCCAGCAGAAAACTTTTCAAGCACAATCGTGGAAAGTCCCGCGCGCGTGCAATAAAGCGCGGCAGTATAACCGGCGGGGCCGCCGCCGATAATAGCTGTATCAAAAATCTTTTCTGACATAGCGTCTCCGATTATTTGAGCATATCAAGGATCTGCGCCTTGGTCTTTGCTCCGACAGATTGATTAACTACCTCTCCGTTCTTTACGACGAAAAGGGAAGGAATGCTCATTACGCCAAAGGTGGTGGCAAGCTGATTTTCCTCGTCAACGTTGATCTTGCAGATCTTGTACTCGGGATGCTCCTCTGCGATAGCCTCAACGATGGGGGATACCATACGGCAGGGGCCGCACCATTCTGCGAAGAAGTCGAGGAGGACTGTCTTGTCAGAATCTAAAACCTCACTCTGGAAATTATCGTTTGTTATTTTAATTACACTCATTTTTATTTCTCCTGTTTTTAAATTTTTCTTTATTTAATTATATCCCTTTTTTTGTAGCATTGCAAGAGTTTTTTGGGGAATATTAGCGCAAATATTTTTAATATTTTTTCCGATAAAGATTTGCCCTTCCTGATTTTCCGCAATTTTCAAGCAATCCGAGGTCGCAGAAGGTGTGAACTGCGCTGTACGCGTCCATTCCGCGTATTTTTGAGGCGGCGGAGAACTGCTTTACGGTGAACTCTCCGTCAAGTGAGTCGGGTATAAGCGATCTTACGTCATCTACACAAGAAAAAACCGTCGCGCTTAACAGATTGACGGGTATAAGCTCGTATTTTTTGTATCTTGGGCGTTGGCGAGCAGATCGTGCGGTTTTCTTCATATACTGCTCGGCTTCCATCATAAGAATGACGAGAGAGAAACGCGGGGAATCCAGAAAATCCTTTATTGCGTAGAGCTCGCAGGCGATATCGCTCACCTTGCCCTTGACGGGCGAGCGGTAGCGCTTTTCGATATCGTTGTTTGAATTTAGCACGTTTACCCATTTTGATTCGGCTATCGGGTGGATGACCGTTACGTTATAGGGTGTGTTGTCAAGTATCCAGCGAATCTTTTCGGTAAGCGGAGCAAGCCTGCCCGTTTGTATTTCTGTGACGGTACTGTCCTTTAATATATCGGCAACGAATTTCCGTCTTTTTTTCTCGCCAGAGTCGGATACGTCAAGCTTGATCTCGTGAAAGGCGGCGTCGGGGCAGATAAATCGCTTGATAGCCGCGTGCATCTGCTTTTCTCCAAGTGTTCCGATGCCGCCGCCCTCGTCTGTTCCGTCAAGGCTTGCCGCCTCGCTCATAACGTCTATCACTATAGAGCGAAATCGCACAGTGTCGGCACGCGAAAGCGAATATGTGGAATTATTATCCTTGTATTGCATAAAAAGGCAAGCACCTTTCAATTATTTATAAATTTTTATATGTTTTCCGTCAATACTAATTCTATCACAAAAATGCAAATTGTCAACTCTATTTCATTTATTGCTTGACATTAAAGAATGAAGCAGGGCTCAAAATAATAGCGTGCCGAATATATAAAAGGTACAGAAAAACTGAGGGAAGCTGAGAGAAATGTTTAATAATAAATATAAAAGGAAAAAAGGTGGAGCAGGTCTTGTGCTTTGCGCGCTTTTAGTCCTGACTATGCTCACCTCCGCGGCGGTTTTGCCTGCGGCGGCGGTGCAGAGCAAGCGTGACTTTAGCGGCGATAGCGTAATACTTGGCGGTGTGCCCTTTGGTATAAAATTTTCAACCGAGGGCGTTACGGTGATAGGATTTTCGGATATAGACGGCCTGTCCAAAAATCAAAATCCCGCATATCTGGCGGGGCTTCGCGCAAAAGACGTTATTGTTAAAATAAACGGACGTGAGATAAATGACGCTGCCGAGCTTACAGGTGTGGTCGAGGAGAGCGGAGGAAAGGAAATTACACTGACCTACAAGCGCGGCAAGAACGAAAAAACGATCGGTATAACGCCAATTTATTCTAACAGTGAAAAAAGATACAAGACCGGAATATGGGTAAAGGACAGCGGAGCGGGAATAGGCACGCTGACATATATTCAGCCTGATACAAGAGAGTTTGGAGGACTTGGACACGGGATTTGCGATGCCGACACGGGTGAACTCATAAGAATGAGCGGCGGCGATGTTGTAAACGTTAAGGTCCACGCTATTAAAAAAGGTATTTCTGGTACTCCGGGCGAATTGAAGGGACATTTTGAAGCGGGTGAGATAGGCGATCTTTATATTAATTCCGATTGCGGAGTGTTCGGTAAGCTCACAAAAATACCCGAAGGATGCGGGGAACGAGTATGTGTTGCAATGCGCGATGAGATACGTGACGGCGAGGCGTATATCGTTTGCACGCTTGACGACGGAGTAAGATGTCAGTATAAAATTGAGATATCTGCGATTAACAAAAATGCAAGCGGCTCCAAATGCTTTATGATAAAGGTGACCGATCCAAAGCTTATTGATAAAACGGGCGGAATAGTGCAGGGAATGTCGGGCTCTCCTATCATTCAGAACGGCAAGCTTATCGGAGCGGTGACGCACGTCATGATAAACGATCCCACCGTGGGGTACGGAATTTTTATTGAGAATATGCTCGTAGCCGCGACCGAGATAGGCAAAATGGCGGCGTGAATATCAAAAGGCAATACCGAAACGGTATTGCCTTTTACTTTTTTATTCGGTTCTTGAATGTTCGGGCGAAACAAATCGCATAAATTCAAGCATGGCGCGTGTCTTGTATTTATTCTTCTTAAAATAAAAGTATAGCTCGCGATCTGAAATCGTACTATCGATCTTATAATAACTCATATTCTCAAACGAGGGCATTTTGTGGACGAGTATGTCGCTGATAAAGGTTGCTCCCATGTTAGTAGTGGCTATCATATACGCGGTTGCCTGCTGGTTTACCTCAAGAGCGACAGTTGGACGGAATCCCGCCTCCTTGCACATCTTATCGGCTCGCGAACGAGTATCGTTGCCGGATTTGAGAAGAATAAACGGAATATTCCTGAATACAGACAATGGAATTGCCGGACAGCTTTCTTTATTATAGCTTTTGGATCTTATACATTCCTCATCAAGCGCATATCCGTGTGAGCCTTCGATCTCATTGAATGTTTTCGGTACGGCGAGCAATATCTTGTCCTCTGAATACACCTCGCGGTCGTAAAGCGTCTGATCATACGGACCGTTACCTATTATCATATCCAACTTGTTTGAAGAAAGTAGGGATTCCAAGAGATCTGAGTTTCCGTCTGCAAGATTTACTTTAACGTCAGGATATTTCTTTTTGAAATTTGCGATTATTGGGGGGAGAGTATAGGCTGCATATATGTTACTTGCTCCTATGGTGAGCTCCCCCGTACGCAGTGAGCTCATATCATCTATAAATCCCTCAACGGATCGCTCAATTCCGTTTACTTGCTCGATCGCTTTTATATAGAACTTTCCAAATTCGGTAAGGCGCAGAGGAGAGGTGCTTCTGTCGAATATTGGCATGCCAAGCTCTTCCTCCACCTTGATTATACGTGAGCTGAGTGATGGTTGGCTTATGTAAAGGTTTGCCGCAGCCCTTGAAATGCTTCTCTCTTTATACACCTCATATATGTAGCTTTTGTATCTGAACATATTTTTCTCCGTATAATTAAATTGATATAACACATATAATAATATATGTATTTGACTATATTATACCATGGGTGTATAATATTGTCAATATACTTTTGCACAAAGAGGATATTATGAAAGAAATACTTGGTTCAAGGAGGATGGACAACGTCCACTCAGATATACGCGGACCGCTATTTGTTGAGGCAAATGAGATGCAAAAATGCGGTCTGGATATACTCAAGCTCAACACCGGCAATCCCGCAAGCTTTGGCTTTAGAATGCCGGAGAGAATACATAACGCACTGAAGGATCAGCTTGAAAGAGCCGTCGGCTACTGCGATTTTCGCGGAATGCCCGATGCGCGCGAGTCGATATTGGCGTACCATAAATCCAAGGGAATACAAAATATAGTTGAGGACGATATTTTTATCGGCAACGGTGTCAGCGAGGTCGTTTCCTTTGCGCTTCAGTCGCTGCTGGATGACGGTGACGAGGTGCTTGTCCCCATGCCGTGCTATTCGCTGTGGAGCAACAGCGTATACCTTTGCGGCGCAAAGCCCGTATATTACGTTTGCGATGAGCACTCCGAGTGGAATCCCGACTGTAAGGATATTGAGTCAAAGATAACCGACAAGACGAGAGCGATTGTTATTATAAACCCGAACAACCCGACGGGCGCGCTCTATTCCGACGAAATACTTTTGAAGATCGCCGACATAGCGAGAAGGCACGGTCTGCTCGTTTTCTCCGACGAGATATACGACAGGCTCGTGATGGACGGTCTTACTCACACTTCAATTGCAAGTCTTGCGCCCGATATTCCCGTGGTCACGATGAACGGACTTTCAAAATCGCACTGCCTTTGCGGATTCAGGTGCGGTTGGATGGCTTTAAGCGGTCCGAGAGAGGCAACAGAGGAATACAGACAGAATCTTGTCAAGCTGACCTCGATGCGTCTTTGCGCGAATGCGCTTTCTCAGCTGATAATTCCCACGGCTATGGCGGATATGGAAACTCCGGCGTCGATGGTCCGTCCGGGAGGCAGAATATACGAGCAACGCGAGGCGACTATCTCCGAGCTTGAAAAGATCGACAGCATTTCAGTCGTCAAAAACAAGGCGGCGTTTTACGTTTTCCCAAGACTTGACGTAGAGAAGCTGAATATAACCGATGACAGAAGGTTTGCGCGCGATCTTTTGCATGCAACCAATATTCTTATCGTTCCCGGAAGCGGATTTGACTGGCCTCACCCCGACCACTTCAGAATAGTAATGCTCCCCGAGCCCGAGGTGCTCAGGAGGGCAGTGCGCAAAATGGGGAACTTCCTTGACGGATACAGACAGAAATAATAGCAGTATAATGAGATTTAATTAAAATATGCTTGCAGGGTCGATCGATGAGGTCGGCGCTGCGGCGCGAATAGCAAAAGGCAATACCGAAAACGGTATTGCCTTTTTGGATTATTGGGGTATATGTTCGGATATTACTTCTCGTTTCTGCAAACGTCCTTGAAGTACTTGTAGGTATCAACCTTAAGCTCGCCGCAAGCAGCCTCGTCGCAGGCGATGATGCCGTCCTTATGTAGCTGGAGCGCGCTGATGGTCCATGCGTGGTCAACGCCGCCCTCTACGCAGTGGCGGAGTGCGCGTGCCTTGTGGTGACCGTTGATAAGGAGCATTACCTGCTTGGAGTCGCATACCGTGCCAACGCCAACAGAGAGAGCGGTCTTCGGAACCTTCTCGGGGTCGTTGTCAAAGAAGCGGGAGTTTGCGATAAGTGTAT
The DNA here is from genome assembly GCA_045602385.1 of Eubacteriales bacterium. GTDB lineage: Bacteria > Bacillota > Clostridia > Oscillospirales > CAG-272 > SVTX01. The sequence continues at coordinate 13,079 of JAZSBL010000036.1, forward strand.
CCTGTGTCAAAGCGCGTACGCCTGTACGGGATGTGAGAGAGGTGAAGGGCTCGTTGAACGCGATGTGTCCGTCAACACCCGATCCGCCCATGAAGAGGTCGATGCCGCCGTAGGAAGCGATCTTCTCCTCGTAGCGTGCGCACTCTGCCTCAAGGTCCTCTGCCATACCGTTGAGAATGTTTACGTTCTCTGCGGGAATGTCGATGTGGTTGAAGAAGTTATCGTGCATGAAGTACCAGTAGCTCTCGGTGTGCTCGCGGGGAAGTCCTACGTACTCGTCCATGTTGAAGGTAACGACGTTCTTGAATGTAACCTCGCCTGCCTTGTTCATCTCGATGAGTCTCTTGTAAACTCCGAGAGGGGAGGAGCCTGTGGGAAGTCCGAGGACGAAGGGACGGTCTTCCTTATGGTTGTTGATTGCGTTTGCGATGTGCTGAGCAGCCCACTCGCTCATTTCTGCGTAGTTTTCTTTGATGATGAGTTTCATATCAAATCTCCATTATAATTATATTAAAATTTTTGTTTTTCGGGATATGTGGGATCAGTCCTGAACGTGGCCTGCGGCGATGATAGCATCGCATATGATATTTGCGTACTCGACGCATATATCCTCGCTTACAGCCTCGATCATAACGCGGATAACCGGCTCAGTTCCGCTCTGGCGGAGGAGGGCACGGCCGTTTTTGTTGATAAGCTTTTCAACCTTATCAAGCGCCGCGAGCACGCTCTTATCGGCAAGAACCGCTGCCTTATCCTTAACTCTTACGTTCTTTAAGTACTGGGGATATACCTTTACGGGTTCTGCGAGCTGTGCAAGTGTGGACTTGGAGTCGCAGACCTCCTCTGCAACCATGATAGCGGTGAGTATTCCGTCACCTGTGGTTGCATACTTCTTCATAATGATATGACCCGACTGCTCACCGCCTATGGCGTAGTCATTATTCTGCATGCACTCGTAAACAAATCTGTCTCCGACTGCGGTCTGTACACACTTGATGCCGATCTTTTCAAGGCTTGCGACGAATCCGCTGTTGGACATTACCGTTGCGACGACAGTATCGTCCTTAAGCATTCCGCGCGCCTTAAGTCTCTTACCGAGAATGTATATGATAGCGTCACCGTCAACGACCTTTCCGTTACTGTCAACAGCGAGGCATCTGTCTGCGTCTCCGTCAAATGCAAATCCAAGGTCAAGGTGCTTTTCGCGAACAAGCTTCTGGAGCTTTTCTATATGAGTAGATCCGCAGCCTTCGTTTACGTTAAGACCGTCGGGCTCGTTACCCATAACGTATGTCTGCGCGCCGAGGGCGGAGAATACTGCATTTGCTATATTCCATGATGCGCCGTTTGCGCAGTCAAGACCTATCTTGAGGTTCTTGAAGGAATTGGATGCGATGGATATGAGGTAGCCGATATAGCGGTTTCTACCCGACGCATAGTCGTGAATGCAACCGATCTTCGCCTTCTGCGCGTAGGGAAGATCCTCGCCCGCAACGCCGAGCGATGCGAGGTCTCCGTCAAGGTATGCTTCGATATATGCGGTGGTTGTATCGTCAAGCTTTTCGCCGTTTCCGTTAATGACCTTGATTCCGTTATCGTAGAAGGGGTTATGTGATGCGGTGATCATTATGCCGCAATCAAATCCGTCGGTGCGTGTAACGTAGGAAACGCTTGGTGTCGTTGTAACGTGGAGCATAAAAGCGTCTGCGCCCGATGCGGTGATGCCTGCGGCTATCGAATATTCAAGCATATAGCTTGAACGTCTTGTGTCCTTGCCGATGACGATGCGAGGGCGGTAGCCTGCCTTTGTGCAGCCGGAGAGCTTGCTTGCGAAGTACCAGCCGAGGAAACGTCCGACCTTATACGCGTGCATCGACGTAAGATTGATATTTGCCTCGCCACGGAAGCCATCTGTTCCAAAGTACTTATTGTGCTTCTTTTGTCCTCTGTCCTTAAGCTCGATTTTATCGCGGAGAAGCTCATCCGTTGAAATATTGAAGAGCTCTGCGATCTGGAGTACTTTATCTATCTGGGGAAGTGCCTGGTCGGTCTCCCATTTGGATACCGACTGTCTTGAAACACCGAGTGTTTCGGAGAGCTGCTCCTGAGAAATATCAGCGGCAGTTCTGAGCTGTGTGATCTTCTGACCGATTGTCATAAAAATAATCTCCTTACCTATGGCTTTTATAGCCACAATACATAATAATTATATTATATCATTTTTTTAAATTCAAGCAACTTGACATTGAGATTTTTGCAACCCGTGGTTGCAAAAATCCGTGGCGGAGGGCCTGTGTTATTGCAAATGCTAAAAAATGAGCATTAAAAAGTGATTTTCGCAAATGTAGGTTGGCAAAAATCACTTTTATTTTAGTATATTTACGTTATGCTTTCGGCGCTTATTCCTTGTCGCTGTTGTTGCTGTTGTCTGCGGTCTTTTCGTCCTTCTCGGCCTCTTTTGCGGCGCGGCGCGCTTCCTCCTCGGCCTTAAGCTCATCTATTTGCGAGTTTATCTCGTCAAGCTTTTCAATGACCTTGGATATTTCGACGGTAAGACTCTCGGATCTTTCCTCGTCGGTGTTTTTCAGCTTGGAATAGGTCAATCTTCCAAGCTTTTTGTATTCTGTATCTCTGTCGGCCTCGCGAGATGCGATCTTTATTTTAAGGGAAGCGGTGTCGGTCAGCTCACGGGTCTTTGTTGCCGTTTTCTCGGCAAGTGAGCTTACGCTTTTTTTAATATCGTTCCAGGTTGGCATAAATTTTCTCCTTTGTATTTCACCTTGCTATAATATTATATTAAATTTTTCGCTTTTTGTCAAGAGAACTATACATAAATTGCAAAAAAACGGTGACAATAATAAAAAAGGAAGGTGTTTGATCATGAATATGGAAAAGAAAGTGTACAAGAAGTACGCCGACGCGCATGCTCCATCCTCACCGATACTGAAAAACTGCATGTGGGCCTTTTGCGTCGGGGGATCGATATGCGCCATAGGGCAGGGGCTTGTGCTTCTTTACGGAGAGGTGCTTGGATTATCCCGAAAGGATGCCGGCACGCTTTGCTCGGTCACGCTTGTTTTTTGCGCGGCTCTGCTGAGCGGTCTTGGGCTTTTTGAGAAGATCGCAAAGCGCGCGGGCGGCGGTACGCTTGTTCCGATAACCGGGTTTGCAAATGCCGTTGTGTCGCCCGCGATAGATTCCAAGGCGGAGGGCTTTATTCTCGGTGTCGGAGCGAAGATATTTACTGTGGCGGGGCCTGTTTTGCTTTACGGTACTCTTGCGGGAGCCGTTTGGGGAGTGATCTATTGGATTACCGGATTGTTTTAGATAAAAAAAAGACTCGGCAGATGAACTAAACGGGGTTCACTTCAAGAGCCGAGTCTTTTTAGTTTATTCTCCAAGGAATACTTCCTTGTTTGTGCCGTAGAAAATGTCTTCCTTGCCCGAAATGAGCTTGAAGAATTCTTCGAGTCTTGGCCAGAAGTCCTCGCGGAAATCAAGGTCGTAGGAGTGTCCCCAAACGTAGAAGATCTGGGGCTTATCAGGTGTGAGCGATATGAATTTCTCGCCAAGCTCCATGATCCTGTTGCCCTGGAAGATGCTGTTGACGTTGGGGTTGAGCTGGAGAAGGTCCTCCTGCACGTCAAAGCTGTCAACGCTCTTTATTGTGCGGGCGTACTTGATGCCTGTATGCTCACGAATGAGTTGTCTTACACGCTCGTCGTTGTTGACGCCACCGCCGGGATATGCCATGCCGACTACCTCGTAGCCGACAAGCTCGGAGAGCCTGAGTCTGTCATCTTCGACCTGCTTTATAACGTCCTCGTCGCTTTCAATCTTTGGAAGGCTGGGGTGGGTAAGGGTATGAGCCGCTACCTCATGGCCCTGATATATCGACTTGACGTCGTTCGGGTGCACCTTATAGTGCGACGCGCGCGTGCCGTTCAAATAGATAGAGCCGGGTCTGCCGAGAAGTCCGGAATTTATATTGAAGGTGGATTTGAGACCGTACTTATTGATGAGATTGATAAATCTGATATCCTGTGTTATGCCGTCGTCAAAGCTTAATGTAAAGGCTTTAAGTTTTGTTTCTGTCCACTTCATTTTGGTTTCTCCTTATGGTTATTTGTTGCTTTGATTATATACCTTATTTCCTTAAAAGTCAAGGGGAAGAAACAAAATTAATTTATCAAGCTCCGCGCGGCGCGGACCGCTTGAGCGGGATCCTTGGATATGATGAGCATTACGTAATTATCTATAACCGTTACGGTGGCGGTGGAGAGTATTGCGGAGTACTCCGCGCTTGTCTTTGCGCTTTTGATAAGATCAAGCCTACGACAGAGCAGTCGCGCGGTATCTGAAGCGGTGTCGGGGGTGTCGCAGCGGAATACCGCAAGCTCGCATGGGTGGTCAGAGGTTGGCAAAAAAAGCGCAAGATCAAGCCAGCCTTGGCGCATAGGCGGTACTGATCCGTTACCGAAAAGCGAGTTAATGACACGCTCCTCAATATATTCTTCGTTACCCTCGGAGGCGCGGAGATCGTATATTTTACCCGCGGGAATATCGATCTCAGCCTCGATCATGGCAGAAAGTATATCTCGACAAGCGGGATCCTCGCGCTTTGCGCAGCAGGTAAGCGCGGCAACAAAAAAAATAATACACAGAAATGATACAAGGGCTTTCTTCATATTGCTCACCTCTTTTCTTTATATAAGAATATGATGAGGGAATAAAAATAAGAACTGCCCCGCAATCGGGGCAGTCGGAGGAATTATTTGTGATATTTCGTTCCTTTTATAATGTTCAGGCATCTGTAAATGACCTCGAGCAATACTACGCGCATAAGCTGGTGTGGGAAGGTCAGCTTTGAGACGGACAGCCTCAGGTCGGCCTTTGCCTTTACGCTATCCGCAAGTCCGTGCGATGAGCCAATAACAAAACAAATCTCGTTTGCGCCCGAGAAGGCGACATCTATCTTGCTCGCAAGCTCCTCGGAGGAAAACTGCTTGCCTTCAACGCACATCGCGACCTTGAAGGCGCGTTCGGGCATGGCGGCAAGTATCTGCTTTGCTTCCTCGTCAAGAGCGCGGCGTATATCGCCCTCGCTTGGGTCTTGTGGGAGCTTTGCCTCTTTTATATTGACCGACTCTACACGGCAAAAGCCTGAAATTCGCTTTTCATATTCGGCAACAGAGTCGGAAAGGTATTTTTCCTTTAGAGTGCCTACGGTAATAATCCTGATCGTTGCCATTACTCGTCCCCTCCTATAAGCCATACCGGCCTGTTTTGCTCCGCAACCTTAATTGTGACTCTGCTATCGGCAACGGCGGAGAAGGTCTCGCTATATGCGATCTCCGGGAGGTTATTTTCCTCACTAAGGTGGGCAAGCATTACGTATCTTGTGCCCGATTCGCAAAGCTCGGCGATAAACGCCGCGGCATCCTTATTTGAAAGGTGACCGTGCGAGGAGCCGATCCTATCCTTAAGCTCAGGGGGATAGGGGCCGTTCATAAGCATCTCAATATCGTGATTTGATTCCATTACCACCGCGAAGCAACCGGGCAGCATTTTTTTCATTTCATTTGTAACAATGCCCGTATCGGTTACGTAGCCTATTGAATATTGTTCTCCGTTCTCCTTAAAGTCAAATCGATATCCAACGGATGCGCGGCTATCGTGCGAGGTGCGGACGGAGGATACCTTAAGGCCCTTTATTTTAACGCAAAACGGTTCTCTCATCTGAAGCATGAGATTGCCGCAAAGCTTCTCGTCCTTCAGTCCGTAAAAGACCTCCGCGGATGAGAGCAGGATGTATATAGGTATATTATGCTTGTGTGACAGAGTCTGCAGCGCCAATATATGGTCGCGGTGCTCGTGCGTTATGAATATTGCATCTATCGTGTCAATATCTACGTTTATATCCTTTAAAGCAGAGCAGAGCGCTTTCGCGCTCTTGCCTGCATCAATGAGTATGCTTGCGCCGCCGGCACTGATATACGTGGAGTTTCCCTTGGAACCGGAGTACAGGCAGCATATTTTTACGTTTGGCATATTTCACCTTTGATTATTTAAAATTGAAAAGATTTTGGACCAGCGGCCAGGTGAAAAGATAGATCGCATCAAGCGCTATCGGGATCATGATCGGAATTATGACCGACAGCATCCAGCGAGAGGATATATATCTCTTTTCTGCGGCTTCGACAAATTCGGTTTTCTTTGCTTCATCCCATGAGTCGGGGAGCATTTCTTTTGTTATATTCCTCTGCCCGAAACCGCGGTTGTACATAATATACGCTATTGTAAATCCCGCAAACGAAAGCCAATATCCTCCTGTTACGATAAAGGAGAGAATAGGTTGCCCAAGTCCCATGGTTCCAAAGTATATAACGGTGAGTATCACGGTATTAAGCAGGAGTATCGCCGTGCGCTTCAGCGTGTCGCGTGAGATCTCTCTTGGCTGCCTTTTTTCTGTGTTCTTATCGCGCTTGCTCATTAAAATACCCTTGCGGCGCCTACGGGGCGGACATTGAGAACCATGCATGCGCCCTCACCGAAGGCTGCGTCCATAGTAGCCTTGAACTCTGCAACATCCTTGGTCGGGACGAATGCCTGTATAGTACCTGCGAAGCCTCCGCCGTGAACACGCCAAGCGGCGCGCTTGCCTGCGAGAAGTTTCTCCGCCAAGCACAAGGCAAGGGAAAGACCCTGCTCGGTGACGTTCTTTGTGGTGTATACGTTCTGGAGGTAGCAGAAGGATGAGCGTCCCGAAGCCTTGACGTTTTCAAAGAATGCATCAAGATCTCCCGAAAGGAGCGCCTTTTTCTGCCTGTCAACTCTCTTGTTCTCGTTGTAGAAGTGGAGCGCGCGCATTATCGCTCTGTCTCCGAGTTTCTCGCGGAGAGCGGGAATGGCCGCTATCACATCTGCCTCGTCGACCTCTCTTAGAACGCTCTTGTCAAAGTGCGCGGCAACCGCCTTCATCTCGGCGGGAACAGAAGCGTAGTCGTCAGTAAGGTCGGCGTGGTTTCCGCCTGTGCTGACGATACAGAGGTTGTAGCCTGCGCCAGTGAAGTCGAAATCAATGGGGGTGATAATCGGATCCTTTGTGTCCTTGAAGTCGATAGCAACAGCTCCGCCGTAGGCGCAAGCGACCTGGTCCATAAGTCCGCAGGGCTTGCCGAAGAAAACGTTTTCGGAATACTGAGCTATCTTGGAGATCTCAACGTTATCTACGCCACCGTCATTGTAAAGGTGGCTTTCTATCGTACCGATCATGTCTTCAAATGCGGCAGAGGAGGAAAGTCCGGAGCCCTTGAGAACGCTTGAGGTTGTATAGGCAACGAAGCCGCCGATCTTGTGGCCGTTCTTTTTAAATCCGTCGCACATGCCCGCGATTATCGATTCGGACGTTCCAAACTTGGATTCTATGGGTGCTGTATATGTATTGAGGTCAACTACGTCCTCGGGGAAGCCCTCACTCTTTACTCTGGCGATACCGTCGGAGGTGGCGGAGGCTACGGCTATAATATCAAGACTGATGGATGCAGCGATAACACAGCCGCGGTTGTGGTCGGTATGGTTTCCCGACAGCTCGCTTCTGCCTGCGACGGTAAAGATGCTTATCTCGCGCTCCTCACCGTAAAGGGAAGTGAATTCGTTTATTGCTTTTACGTATCGCTCGCGGGATGATGCGACCTTTTCCTTTCCGTAAAGGAGTGTCAGCTTTTCGTCAAGAGCGCCGTTTCGGATCTCATTTATAAGTTGGACCGATCTCATAATCATATTTCCTTTCGGTAAAAATACTTCACCTATAAATATAACATATCTTTATCAATTTATCAAGGGCTTTTGGAAAATAAAATCGGGCCGCGTGCGCGACCCGAAAAATATCAGAACGTTTCCTTTATCTTCTTAAGGCAAGCCTCGCAAACTCTTTTGCCGTTAAAGAAAACGACGTTGTCTGCATTGTTGCAGAAGATGCAGGAGGGCTGGTACTTTTGAAGAATTATTTTGTTTTCGTCTGTAAATATCTCAAGAGAATCCTTTTCATTGATATCCATGGTCTGACGAATGCTGATGGGAAGTACGATTCTTCCAAGCTCGTCTACTTTTCTAACAACTCCGGTCGATTTCATAAATATTCTCCTTTTACTTTAATTATTCGCTTAAATTCGGCTTTTATGTATGTATTTTAGCATAGAATTTTGGCAAAGTCAACACAAAAATGGAAATTAATGTATTGTTTACAAATAAAAGGTCATTTGTTATTATATTGAGTAGAATTTTGTCGAGGGCTGTCGGGCGGAAAATACGGGGATACATATTCAATTGAAAAAAGCGGAATACAGCTTTGCGGTTATGGCAAAAATTGAATAAAAATCATTTTGGGGGATTATCATGCTCAAGGGTGCGCAAAAGAGAATGGTTGTGGTGAAAACTCAGGACAGCAGGATATTTGAGGAGGCGTATTTCGTTATACGTCCCGGCACGTCGGCGTCGGGAGAGGATATGGTAGGCGAGGCGAACAAAATAATCGAGTCCTGCTGTGAAAAAAGGCGCGAGCGCGCAAAGAGGAGCCGTCTTTCTGCCGTTTTCCCGCTATTGTTGTTTATAGGCGGCGCATTGCTTGGCAGCGGAATAACTCTTCTGGCGGCTATCCTTGCCTGATCCCGTCCGATGCTGTCGCGCTCTGTCATAAGCGCGGGGAAGGTTGCCTATTGACAAAACGGCGCTTTCGGTGTATAATACACGGTAGTGAATTTTATTGCGGCTTTGCCCGTTACTTAATATATTAAACCGAAGATGAAAAGTGATGCGTCTTGAGGATATTCTGCGGAACGAAGGCGGAATATGTCAAGGGGCTTTTGCGCGTTGTAAAAAACGCGGGTCATTCTTCGTCGTTCGGTATAAAGAAAGGAAATCTATGGCAAAAAAAGAATATGCAAAAAAGCCCCAGAGCAAAAGGGCTTTATCGGATGAGTCGGCTGTTCGCACCGAGCCTGTAAAGGCAGAAAAAAAGAAATTGCCCGCCATGCAGAAAAAGAACAAGCGCGCGGCGGTGGGAAAGACGGCGGAGGCTAATAATAACACTCAAAAGAGCGTTGCCGAAAAAACAACTCAAGCTAAAAAGAAGACATCTTCAGGTCGTTCCGTAAGCAATACGAGAAAGACGCTCGGCGGCGAGCTTAAGGTGAGATATGACGAAAACGCCAAGCTTCGTATAATCCCCCTCGGTGGACTTAACGAGATCGGAAAGAACATGACCGCCATCGAGTGCGGAGACGATATAATCGTTATTGACTGCGGAATCGCATTCCCCGACGAGGACATGCCCGGCGTAGATTTGGTAATTCCAGACGTCACTTATCTTGAGGCTAATGCCGATAAGCTCCGCGGAATAGTTCTGACACACGGACACGAGGATCACATAGGCGCGATACCGTACGTGCTTCGCAACATCAATACTCCCATATACGGAACAAGACTGACCGTTGGAATCGTGAGAAATAAGCTAAAGGAATTTTCGCTTGACTCGGTGGCAAGGCTTATCGAGGTGAAGGCGGGGGACAACATCATGCTTGGCGGTATGACGGTCGAGTTTATTCACGTCAATCACTCAATAGCGGATGCCTGCGCACTCGCGATAAGAACTCCTCTTGGAACGATAGTTCATTCGGGCGACTTCAAGCTTGATCTGACTCCTATTGACGGAGAGATAATGGACGTGACCAGACTGGGTGAGATAGGCAGAGAGGGAGTACTCCTGCTCATGTGTGAGTCTACCAACGCGGAAAGGCCCGGATACACGCCATCCGAGCGAAAGGTCGGTGCATCGCTTGAATATATCTTTACGACACACAAAAAGCAGAGAATAGTTATAGCGACATTTTCCTCCAATGTTCATCGAGTTCAGCAGATAATCGATACTGCGGCAAGACATAAGAGAAAGGTTGCGGTAACCGGCCGAAGCATGCTCAATATCGTCAGTGCTGCAACCGAGCTTGGATACATGCACGTGCCGAAGGGCGTGCTTATCGATATTTCCGAGATAAACAAATACAATCCGGAGCAGATCACCCTCGTTACCACGGGAAGTCAGGGCGAGCCCATGAGCGCGCTTTACCGAATGGCATTCGGAGAGCACCGTGACGTAAGGCTTGATATGAACGACGTGGTGGTCATATCCTCAAGCGCGATCCCCGGAAACGAAAAGCTGGTGGGAAGGATCATCAACGAGCTTTGCAAGATAGGTGTTGAGGTAATACACGACGCGTCTGTCGCCGTACACGTTTCGGGACACGCTTGCCAGGAGGAGATAAAGCTCCTTATGGCGCTTGTGAAGCCGAAATACTATATGCCCGTGCACGGCGAATACAAGCACATGGCGGCGAACCGCGAGCTTGCATTACAAATGGGCATAAAATCGCAAAATATTTTTATTTCCGATATCGGAAACGTGCTTGAAATAGACAAGAGCGGCGCAAAGATAAACGGCACTGTCAACTCCGGCAGGGTGCTTGTCGACGGATATGGAGTCGGAGACGTTGGAAATATAGTTCTTCGTGACAGACTTCTCCTTTCTCAGGACGGACTTATTGTTATCGTTGCAACCATCAGCAGGGAGGGCGGATATATTCTCTCAGGTCCCGATATCGTGTCAAGGGGCTTCGTCTACGTGAGAGATTCAGAGGAGCTTATGGAGGAGATGCGACAGATAGCTACTTCATCTATAAACGCATGTCTGAACTCCAGAAATCGCTCCGATTGGTATCAGGTAAAGGGAAGAGTAAAGGACGATATCGCAAAGTTTATTATGGCAAAGACCAAGAGAAAGCCTATGATAATCCCCATGATCATGAATATCTGACGCTATCGCGCTCCAAATTTATCGAAAATGGGGAAAAAAGCGTAATTTGTGAAAAATTTTCGCTCTGTTCATAATATATTCAACAAAAATACACTACAAAATATTATAATAAAGAGAATTTTGTGGTTGGAGCGTTCCGCTCCGCTTTAAAACAATAAATAATTCAAAGGTGGAACCTATAATGGGAAAAGGAAACAGAAACAGCCAGCAGAGACTTGAGGATCAGGTGGCTATCGAAGAAAAGAATCTTGCGCAGCAGAAGGCAAGAAAGAGCAAAAAGAACTCTGACAGATGGATCGCTGTTGCCTGCATAGTGCTTGCAGTGCTTGTCGTATCTATTCTCGTCCTTAACGTGCTTAAGGAGACAGGCGTATTTATGCGCGCTACCGATGCAATTACAATTGCAGATGACAAGGATATCTACGTCAACGCGGCTATGATGAAGTATTTCATCAACGACTACAAGTCTACCTGGTACAACAACTACTACATCTACGTAATGTACGGCATGCTCAGCGTTGATATGAGCAGTGATCTCAGAACCCAGGTTATCAACAGCACGGACGCCAGCTATCTCGGCGATCCCAGCATTCAGGCCGGCAAAACGACATGGTACGATTACTTCAAAAACGGCGCACTTGAAACCGTTGAGATGTATCTCACATACGCGTACTGCGGAAAGGACATTCCCGAGTGTGCACTCACTGAAGAGGATTACAAGGAGATCGATGAAACGATCGCTGAGCTTAAGGCTTCTCTTAAGGATAGCGGAATGACTATTGCCGAAATGTACGGCACCGGTATCACCGAGAAGGACATTCGTGATTGCAGCGAGCTTATCAAGCGCGCCTCCAAGTTCTCTGAGTACAAGCAGGCTGCTATAAAGGCTGAGCTTGAGGCAGACAAGACCTTCGTTAACGCATATCCCGGAGAGCACAAGGCAGACTTCTACTCCGCAAAGTATCTTTCCTACAAGATAACCGTATCTGCAAAGACAGAGGGAAGCATCCCGAAGTATGACAAGGCGGTTCAGGCTGCAAAGGCTGCTATCGAACAGATCAAAACCGCAACTACTCCTGCAGAGTTTGTAAGCAAGATAGAGGCGTATGAGGAGACCAAGACGGAGGCTACAACAGCAACAACTACCGAGACTGCTACCGAGAAGGAATTGACTGAGGAAGAGCTTATAGATAAGTACACAAGCACCATTACATGGGAGACCGGTGATGAGCTTGGCAAGTGGGTATTTGCCGAGGACAGAAACGTAAATGACGTAACCTCCATTGAAAAGGAGACTACCGAGGCTACAACAACATCCACTACCGAAGCGGAGTCCGGTGCGCTCTTGAATGAGAAGTACGAGATCACGGCTTACATGCTGCTTGAGAAGGCAGACGTAGACCACACACCTACTCATAATATAGCTTACCTTATCGCAGACGATAAGGCGGCTGCAGAGGGCTTCCTTGCGGAGTTCCTCGCTAACAGCACAAAGTCCAGAGATGAGTTTGTTAGAATAGCAGACGCGCATTACGATGTACTTCATGCATCCCATGACCATGCCCACGACCACGCAAACGGCGAATCTGAGCCGGTATTCAGCTTTGCAAAAGTTGATATGGCCAAGGAGGATTACTTCAATGACAGCTATGCTGCGATCAACTCCTGGATCAACGATGCAGCTCGCGTTGACGGTGATTACACCGCCAAGCTTATTGAGGTTTCTGTAAGCAACAGCGACGGAACCTCTAAGACCTACTATGCGGCGGTCTACTTCGAAAAGCATTCAGCGGAGGCGTGGTATTCCGATGCTCTCGCGGGTGCGACACAGCAGAAGATGGACGAATGGTACAAGGCTGAGCTTGCAAAGGGACTTATCAACATCAATTCTGAAGTGATTGACGATATTCTTTAATTTTACCTATTATGGCTGCCGCGTTGCGGCAGCCATAAGATTTAGGGAAATGATCAATAATGCGGCGCAAACAAAGCCGCAAGACGGTGCATACTATATAAAAGGATAGTATGGCACGACAGAGAGGAAGAAAGTTATGGTTATAGATTCAAAGCAGACCACGGTAGCATACAGATGCCCCGAATGCGGCGGCGGAGTTATCAGTATGGTGGGGCTTTTCTCGCTTTCAGCAGATATGATAAAGCTGAAATGTACCTGCGGGCAGAGCGATATGCAGATAGTACACCGCAAGGACGAAAATCAGGTCAGATTGACCATTCCTTGCATATTCTGCCGCAAGCCTCACACCTACAATGTAAGCTCAAACATGTTCTTCTCCAAGGATATTTTCCTTTTGCCGTGTCCTTACTCCGATATCAATATAGGATTTGTGGGAGAGGAGAACAGAGTTAAGGCGGAGCTTGCAAGGACAGAGCTTGAGCTTCTTGACATGCTTGAGGAGAACGGTATATCCGAGTTCAAGAGCCTGCACGGTGACGAGGAGGATATGCCCGATCTTCAGGTGCTTGACGTTATTTCATATATCATTAAGGAGCTTGATGCGGAGGGCAGGATATACTGCCACTGCTATCCGGAGGGCAGAGAGCCGATAGGTGACGGAGAGCTTGACCGCGAGGATTCCGAGTATGATGTTAAGATCACCGACGAGGGAATAGAGGTGTCCTGCGCGAAATGCGGCGCAAAGAGGGTAATACCTGCCGATTCGATGCTGACTGCCCACGCATTTCTTAACAGCGATCTTTTGAAGCTTGAATAATATAATCCCAAAGGGGGAGGAGACCTTTTTAGGTCTCCTCCCCCTTGTTCATTCTTATCAGTTGCAGCAGCAGCAGCTGATGAGAAGGAGAGCGATAATGAGGATCCAGATCCAGTGGCTATCGAAAAGTCCGCAAAGGCAGTTTGTCATGATAAATTCCTCCGTGAAATAGGTAGATAAAATTGAGAAATGAGCTTCTCACTACCATATTATGTCGAATGAAGAGATGTGTGAGAAAAAAGTGTCGGATTTTTGAGACGGCGACGAGTTATTTTTTAAATAAACACTTGTGTTACGGGCGAAAATATGGTAAAATATACTATATATATTAATGCAGGCACGCCGAAAGGAATGAATAAATGTCACAGAATGACAGAATGAAAAAAATCAGAAACTTCTCGATAATCGCGCACATTGACCACGGTAAATCCACCCTTGCCGACAGAATTCTTGAGTCGACGCAGGCGGTCTCCAAGCGCGAGATGGAGGAGCAGATACTTGACAATATGGATCTCGAAAAGGAGAGGGGAATAACCATCAAGGCGCGCGCGGTCAAGCTTGACTATACCGCTCCTGACGGGGAAACATACGTCTTCAATCTTATCGATACTCCCGGTCACGTGGACTTCAACTATGAGGTATCCCGCTCGCTCAACGCCTGCGACGGCGCGCTTCTCGTTGTTGACGCTACGCAGGGAATTGAGGCGCAGACCCTTGCAAACGCTTATCTTGCGGTTGATGCGGGACTTGAGATAATCCCCGTTATCAACAAGATAGACCTGCCAAGCGCTGATATTGAAAGAGTGCGCGGCGAGGTTGAGGATCAGATCGGAATTCCCGCAGAGGATTGCCCGACGGTTTCGGCTAAGACCGGACTTAATATTGAGCAGGTGCTTGAGGCTGTGGTAAGGGATGTTCCCGCGCCTACAGGTGACGAGGATGCTCCTCTTAAGGCGCTTATATTCGACTCCTACTACGACAGCTATCTTGGCGTAGTCGTCAACGTTAGAGTTATGGACGGACAGCTCCGCGCGGGCGAAAAAATAAGACTTATGAGCACCGGCAAGGAGTTTGAGGTCGTTGAGGTCGGAACGATGGAGGCATTCGGTCTTAAAAAGTGCGACTGCCTACGCGCAGGCGAGGTTGGATATATCACCGCGTCGATAAAGAGCGTTGGAGATACCCGAGTCGGTGATACCGTTACTTTAGCGGAAAGGCCGGCAGAGAAGGCGCTCCCCGGCTTTAAGGCGGTTCAGCCCATGGTCTTTGCGGGAATCTATCCTGCGGACGGTGCAAAGTACGGCGATCTCCGCGATGCGCTTGAAAAGCTGCGACTTAACGATGCGGCGCTCACATTTGAGCCTGAGACCTCAATTGCGCTCGGATTTGGCTTCCGCTGCGGATTTTTGGGGCTTTTGCATATGGAGATAATTGAGGAAAGACTTGAGCGTGAGTTCAATCTTGATCTTATCACAACTGCCCCCGGCGTTATCTACGAGGTTACTATGCGTAACGGCGAGATGATAAGGATAGACAATCCCTCAAATTATCCTACCACCGATGAGATAGAGGTGGCAAAGGAGCCGCTTGTAAAAGCGAGCATTATTACTCCCACCGAGTACGTTGGCGGACTTATGGATCTTTGTCAGGATCGCCGCGGTATTTTCCACGATATGAAATATCTTGACAGCACCAGAGTAGAGCTTCACTACGATCTCCCGCTCAACGAGATAATATACGACTTTTTCGATGCTCTCAAGAGCCGTTCGCGCGGCTACGCGTCGCTTGACTACGAGCTTAAGGGCTACGAGCCTTCAAAGCTTGTCAAGCTTGACTTCCTGCTCAACGGTGAGCAGGTCGACGCGCTTTCCTTTATAGTTCATGAGGAAAAGGCATACGCGAGAGCGAGAAGGATCGCCGAAAGGCTTAAGGAGAATATTCCGAGACAGCTATTTGAGATACCGATCCAGGCGGCTATCGGCTCGCGAGTAATTGCGCGCGAGACGGTCAAGGCTATGCGCAAGGACGTTCTTGCAAAGTGCTACGGCGGAGATATCACGAGAAAGAAGAAGCTGCTTGAAAAGCAGAAGGAAGGTAAGAAGAAGATGCGCCAGCTTGGTAGCGTTCAGGTATCTCCCGAGGCATTCATGGCAGTTCTTAAGCTTGGCGATGATGACTGATAAGACGGGTATTTATATCCA
The DNA here is from genome assembly GCA_045602385.1 of Eubacteriales bacterium. Classification (GTDB taxonomy): domain Bacteria; phylum Bacillota; class Clostridia; order Oscillospirales; family CAG-272; genus SVTX01. Next base: position 28,879 of record JAZSBL010000036.1, read on the forward strand.
CGTTCCGTTTTGTCTCTCGAAGTGTCACTATTGTGATTTTTGCTCTCGAACGAGAGCCGGTGAGGAGACGAAAGGTCTTTATGTCGAAAGGCTTTGCGAGGAGATAAGAGACTGCGGGGATAGACTTTCGGATGCGCGTCCCATGGCGGACACCGTTTACTTTGGAGGCGGCACGCCTACGCTTTTGTCGCCCGAACATTTTGCCGTAATACTTGACACGGTCAACACCGTTTTCGGTATTGACGCGGGGGCGGAAATTACCGCGGAGACAAATCCCAAATCTGCTGATTACGATAAACTGCACGATATGAGGGCGGTTGGCATAAATCGGCTCAGTATCGGTATGCAGAGTGTACACGACAACGAGCTTCGCGCGCTCGGGCGCATACATAAGCATGCGGATTTTATTGCATCTTATGCGGATGCGCGCCGCGCGGGCTTTGACAATATTTCCGCCGATCTTATGTACGGTATCCCTGAGCAGACCCCCGAAAGCTTTGAAGGATCGGTGAGGGAGCTTGTGTCGCTTGCGCCTGAGCATATTTCATCTTATTGCTTGACGATTGAGGACGGGACGAACTTTGGGCGCAGGCGCAACAGTCTGATATTGCCCGATGAGGACACTGTAAGTGATATGTATCGGATCATGACGGATATTCTGCGTGGCGGTGGATATGAAAAATATGAGATCAGCAATTTTGCGCATAACGGACGGGTATCAAGGCATAATTTAAAGTATTGGAAACGGGAAGATTACCTTGGCTTCGGTCCTGCGGCGCACTCTTTTTACGGCGGTGTCAGATTTGCAAATTCGCGTGACGTAGAGGGGTACCTTGGGGGCCTTGATATCCGCGAGGAGGCCGAGATGATCGCGGCAAACGAAGCTATGGACGAGTACGTTATGCTTGGCATGCGCTTGAGCGAGGGAATTGATATTGCGGAATTCGGCCGCCTTTTCGGTGTTGATTTTATGGAGCGATACGGCAACACGTTCAAAAGATTTGCACCCGAATATATCAGTATCGATAAAAAGAGATGTTCCTTTACGGATAAAGGAATGTTTGTCAGCAATTATATACTCAGCGAGGCTTGACAAAGCGCCGTTGCTATGGTACAATAACATTAGAAAAAATAAGAGCGGCATAGCCGCGGAAAGAGGATAAAAATGGCAGAGAACAAGAACATAGAAAACGAGTTCGATATTACAGAGGGAGAGTCCTTGTTTATCACACTCACAGACGAGGAAACCGGCGAGGAGTTTGACTTTGAGGTTATCGGCGAGGCTGAGATAGACGGCAACGTTTACCGCGCAATTATGCCCGTTGAGAGCAATGCTGCTGAGGACGGAATCGTTGAGTACATGCTCGTGAAGATCCTCGACGACGAAACTCTCACTACCGTTGACGACGACGCTGAGTTTGATAAGGTTGCAAATTACTTTGACGATCTTTTCGACAGCGAAGAGGACTACGACGCTTGATTTGAAAGAAAAATCCTGCTTAGTGCGTGATATCCGCTTGATTGAGACCTACAAATAGATTAAAGGAGCTCGGGTTTTGCAGTGGTTTGCAGACCTCCTCACGCCCACTGAGGTGACTTGTCCCCCGTGAGTATTGGGAAGCTGGGAGCAGTAAAGCGGCAAATAGAGCACCGCCCTGGAATACAGGGTTCCATTTCTTCGGGTACACGGCTCGGCGGGGCCAAACATAAAGGGTGATAGGCATTTTGCCTATCACCCTTTTTCTTTTAGTATGCAAACACAAAATCGTCGCCGTCCATCTCACCTGTGAAGCTTAATCCCAAGGAACTATATAGCTTTTGCGCAGTCAGGTTGGATTGCTCTACTGCGACCTTGATTTTAAGATTCGGGAAAGCCGTTCTTAAAATGCTTGTTGCAAGCTTGGCGCTTTCCTTGCCATACCCATTACCTTGATATTCGGGAATTATAAAGTAGCTCCAGGTTACCGACTCCTCGTCGCACCCAAGAAATCTGCAAAGCTGAATAAATCCGATTACCTTATCATCCTCGCGACTCATGATAAGGCACGGCAGATTTTCCTCTGGCTTTATATACGCTCTGCCAAGCGAAAACCAAAGCGGATTGACAAGGTCCGCCTGCTCCGCAGGGAGATACAGGTTGCCCATAGATCTGAGGTCGTATTCGGTTTCCAACATCTTGAAATATATTCTTTCCGATGCAAGCTCTTCTTTGTCGAGCGCATTGATGCTTTTTCTGATGTACATAACATCCTCACTTTATTTTTTATTCTGAAGGAATTATATCACAAAAGCCTGCGTCGGTCAATAGCGACCGTCTTTTTTACAGAAACAAATCATATTATGTATGGACGAAATCGGGGGAGGCGAGATAATGGCAGTGATGCGACGCGTGGTTGCCGTGCTATTGGCGGTGGTGTTGATTTTTGGTGCTTTTACCAAGGTGTCTGCGCTTGAAGATGGCGGGCTGAGGGACAATGAGCGTATTGCGATTGAAAGAATGACACAGGGGTTTGAGAATTTTGAGGAAAGAATTGATTTATCGGATTTGAATATCCCTATATCGTCGCTTTCGGTACTGTTTTCACATGCTACGAAGAATTCACCGTATCTCTTTTACGTGGACAAAAGGTTGACATATACATATCGCGGAAATGCTGTTTTTTCTGTAATGCCGAAGTATAATTTGACCAAGGATGAGGCGAATGCTGCGGTTGAATACTCCAGGGGTGTGATTGAGAAAATCGTGGGGCTTGCCAATATGGGAAACAGTGAGCTTGAAAGACTTTTGCTTGCACACGATATTATTTGTTACCACTATTCATACGATCTTACGCTTGAGTGCAACGATATATATAAATTTGTAAAGGAAGGAAAGGGCACGTGTCAGGGCTACACCTGGACTTATATGGCGGTTTTGCGTGAGCTTGGAATTGAGTGTGAGTACGTTGCAAGCGACACCATCTCTCATATTTGGTTGAGGGTGAAAATTGATGGGCTTTGGTATCATTCCGATGTGACGTGGGATGACCCTGTGGGGGATGAGGCTACTGTGAGCCGAAATCACCTGCTTTTTTCGGATGAAAAGGCGGATATGGACGGTTACCGTGACAGGTACGGCGCGTGCGACAATCAATGCACAAGTGCGATCTATGATGAGAACGATATGTCTGATATTCTTTCCCCCAATCATGTGGCGGGTGATAATAACCACGATGGGGCAGTTGATTTGGGGGATCTCGTCATAATATTGCAAGGCGGCGCCGGGTGTCCCATATGCAGAGACGTTGACGGAGATCTCATCTTAACTGAAAATGACACTTTTGCGACAAGGGAGCTGATATTGACAAATCCTTGCGAATAATGTATAATTTAGTCACACGGTATTTGAAATGAAAAGGTGACTATATATGAATAAAAAGGAAAAGAAAAATCTCGCCGCAACCGCGGTAGAGAGGCTGAAGCAGATATATCCGGATGCCGAATGTGCCTTGCACTGGGGCGGAGGAGAGGAGAATGCGTGGAAGCTCCTGGTTATGGGCAGACTTTCGGCTCAATGCACCGACGCAAGAGTGAATATCGTATGCGAAACGCTGTTTGACCGTTTTCCTTCGGCAGAGGATCTCGCAAACGGCGATCTTTCGGAGATTGAGGAGATAGTCAAGCCCTGTGGCCTTTACCGAATGAAGGCGTCAGATATAAAAAATGCTTGTAAGCTGCTTTGCGAAGAGTATAACGGCGTCATACCCGATGATATGGATGAACTGCTGAAATTCCCGGGCGTTGGCAGAAAAATAGCAAATCTCTTACTTGGAGATCTTTATAAAAAGCCTGCGATAGTTGCGGATACACACTGCATGCGGATATGCGGAAGGCTCGGCTTCTATCCCGAAGATCAAAAGGATCCCATAAAGACCGAGCGTATAATGAGCGAGCTTGTAGAGCCTTCGGAGCAGAGTGATTTTTGCCACAGAATAGTCTGGTTCGGCAGAGATACCTGTACGGCGCGCTCGCCAAAATGTGCGGAGTGTCCGCTTGCCGACGTTTGCAAGGGAAGAAGATAATATGATCTGTAAGGTAGCGTGATGCTACCTTACTATTTGTTTTCCGTCCCTTTTTTGAATAAATGTCTTTCCGGCGTCGTCCACGGTCATGCAGAAGATATCTTTTATTGATAATCTAAGCTGTTTTAACTTGCAGTCAAGCCATATGCGGTCTTTTTTTATTATCTTCAGACCGTGTGCGTTGACGAAACCGTCGGATATGATCAGATGCATTATTCCATTGTCGGGGCAATAGACCTTCAGGTCGGATTTATCGGGCTGGCGGTTTGCATTCTTGGGTATTACAGACATTTTGCCGTTTTCCTCTAAAATTGCGTAGTCGACCTCGTTTAGATCATATATTCCGTTTTGCCTAACCTGGCCGACGAGCTCCTCAAGGGATATGCGCACCTTTTTCATCATTTTAAAATCAATGACTCCGCGGGAAACAATGACGGCAGGCTTGGAGGACAGAATAGATTTGAAAAGGGGCGCCTTGAGTATCAGGGCGGAGGTCAGTATTTCAAGAGAGGCCAGGGTTATCATTGGGATGATCGCTTCAAGAATTGATCGCTCCGGGTTGGTTATGGGGTTCGTGGCTATTTCGGAGAGAATGATCGTTATGACCAATTCGCCTACGTCAAGCTCCCCAAGCTGGCGCTTGCCCATTATTCGCATTATGACGGTTAGGATAATATAAATGATTACCGTTCTTATAAATATGGTCAGCATATTTTTCTCCGTTTTTTAGTTATTTTTATCGTATATGACTTTTTTATGTACTATGGGCAGAGAAAAGTGGTTAAAATGATAGTGAATAGGTATATATACGGCGCGTTATATGTATGATTTGACAAATGATGAAAAAATAAAACTTTTTTCAAAAAACCACTTGACAAACAGAAATGATTGTGGTAGAATATACGAGTTGCCGCGATGAACGGCAATAAAAAAATATCAGCTTCTCCTCGACAAGAAGTGAGAAAAAACTTAAAAAAGTTTTAAGAAACCACTTGACAAGAGAGGGAATAGGTGATATAATAGACAAGCTCACGCAAAAAGGGTGGGCGGATTGAAACTTGACAATTGAACAACAGATAAAAGAAGTACAAAGCAAAAAAAGC
>JAZSBL010000037.1:0-5170 GCA_045602385.1 Eubacteriales bacterium
CTTATCGTTCGAAAGCGCCACAGAGGGGTGAATGCAAATCCGATAGGGTTTGCAGAGGGGCGGACCTTCGGTGGGGAGTACTTCTCGCCGAAGGCGAAGTGAGACCTCACAAGTGGGGGGTTCCCTTCTAACCCTTCCCAAAAACTTTCAATAGGAGAGGAAGGGAAGGGGCAAGTTCAACTTATTACTTTTGAAAGTTTTTGGAATTCTTAAAACCTTTTTCCCAAAAAGGTTTTAAGCTGCCAGCGGCAAGAAAGGAGGTCACACCGTGTCACAGGAAAATATGTTTGGCGAAATAATACCCGACAGCAACGGGCTTATCAAGCTTTCGGGAAGCGTAGAATACGTTATATACTCAAACGAGGAAAACGGCTATACTGTCGCAGATTTCGGCACGGACGGCGATGACCTCATAACCATAACAGGAATCATGCCTTATATAAACGAGGGAGATTCTCTTATTCTTTACGGAGAGTGGAAGCACAATCCGAAATACGGCAGACAGTTTGCCGTAAGCGAGTACGAGAGATATATGCCGCAAGACGCATCCGCAATTCTGCGTTATCTTTCCTCGGGTGCTGTAAAGGGAATAGGAAAGAAAACGGCGATCAAGATAGTAGAGCAGTTCGGTGATGAAACGCTTGAGGTGCTTGAGGACCATCCCGACTGGCTTTCCGATATTCCGGGAATCAGTCTTAACAAGGCAAGACAGATTTGTGAGGACTTCAGGTCCAAGGCCGGCATTCGCTCCGCAATGATGTTTTTCCGCGACTATTTTGGCGCGGCGACCATTGTTAAGATATATAAGCGTTGGGGCTCGGCGGCTATTGACGTGGCGAAGAAAAATCCCTACCGCCTTTGCGACGAGATAGAGGGAATAGGCTTTGAGCGCGCAGACTGCATGGCAGAAAAGCTTGGACTTGACCGAAACTCACTTTCCAGATTGGTAAGCGGAATAGAGCACGTGCTTAAGCACAACGCGGCGCAGAACGGTCACGTTTGTCTGCCAAGAGATATTTTAGTCAAGGCGGCAGTTGATCTTTTGGGCTCTGATGCCGAGAGCGTGAATGCGGCAATAGACGAGATGATCTCCTCGCGCAGGCTTAAATATTCTCTTATGAACGGCGTTATATATCTTTATGATGCATATTCCTATGATTGCGAAAGCTATATCGCGCAAAAGCTTGATCTTCTTGACAAGGTCTGCCCCAAGATAAGCCACGCAGACGCTAATTTCTTTATTGAAAAAGAGGAGCGACTTAACGGTATCACATATGCGACACTCCAAAAGAAAGCGATAATCAGCGCGCTCGACTCGGGCGTTATGCTCCTGACCGGAGGTCCGGGAACAGGAAAAACGACGATAGTCAAGGCGCTTATAGATATTTTTGGCAGTATGGATCTCAAGGTCGCGCTTGCCGCGCCTACAGGAAGAGCCGCAAAGAAGCTCTCCGAGGCGACAAGCCACGAGGCAAGAACGATTCACCGTCTGCTTGAATTTGAACGTTCAAGTGATGACGGAAGACCGGGATTCAGGCGCAACGAAAATGATCTTTTGAGTGAAAGCGTTATAATCATAGATGAGTCGTCCATGATAGACAATATTCTTATGTGCGCGCTGCTCAAGGCGGTCAAGCCCGGCGCAAGAGTCATTCTTATCGGCGACTCTGACCAGCTTCCGAGCATCGGCGCGGGTAACGTGCTGCGCGATCTGCTTGATTCGGGCAGATTTTCAACGGTAAGATTAAACGAGATATTCCGCCAGGCGCAAGAGTCGCTGATAGTCACCAACGCGCATAGGATAAACAGCGGCGAGATGCCGATAATGACGGTCAAGGACAACGATTTCTTCTTTTTGCCGCGCAACAGTGATCAGGAGATAGCGCAGACTGTAACCGAGCTTTGCCTGACAAGACTTCCACGCACATACGGTGCGGAGACGGTAGGCGGCGTTCAGATAATAACCCCTTCCCGAAAGGGAATCGCAGGCACTGAAAACCTTAACGTAATGCTTCAAGGCTCGCTCAACCCGCGCGCCAAAGGGAAGAAAGAGCATATCCACCGCGAGCGTATCTTCCGTGAGGGCGACCGCGTAATGCAGATCAAAAACAATTACGAGCTTGAATGGTACCGCGACGATGGCGATGAGGGCATGGGAGTCTTTAACGGCGACATCGGCACAATAGAGGAGATCAACAATGCCGCGGGCTACATGCAGATACGCTTTGACGACAGGGTAGTGAGCTACGATTTCTCCTTGCTTGACGAGCTTGAGCACGCATATGCAATAACGGTACACAAAAGCCAGGGCTGTGAGTATCCGTTTGTAATAATTCCTCTTTACAACGCGCCCCCGATGCTTCTGACGAGAAATCTTTTCTACACGGCGGTAACGAGAGCAAAGAGAATGGTAATATTGGTCGGACGTGGCGAGTACGCCGAGAAAATGGTGTCAAACAGCCACGTAGGACAGAGATACACCGGACTTAAACAAAGACTTTTAACGGAGTGAAGTGATTATGGGTGAGAACACAGTAAGAGCAACACTCCGCCGTCTTTTCTTCGTTCCGATATGTGCCGGGTGTAGGAAAAGACTGTCTCCCATAGTCACAAAAACAGCATTAAACCACGGCTTGCCCTGCTTTTGCGACGAGTGTTTGCCTCAGTTTAATCGGGCAACGGCGCAGATGTGCCACAACTGCGGCAAGGCTACAGGCGAATGCTCCTGTATGCCGCTAAAGAATACCTTTACGCAGCCTACTATTCCTTCCTTGTTTTTCTATCACCCAAATGATAAAGGTATCACATCAAGGGCAATATACACCTTCAAGCACAAGAGGTACATAGATCTTTGCGATTTTTACACCGCCGAGCTTGCGCCAAGGATCGTAGGACTTTTGTCTCTGCTTGAAATAGAGCCGGAGAACTGTATCTTTACATATATCCCGCGAACCGATAAGGCTCTGCGAAAATACGGCTTTGATCAAAGCGAGCTTTTGGCAAAGAGTTTATGCAAGAGGATAGGCGGCAACTGTACGTTGTCGTTGCTTATAAGAAGATCGGGCAAGGAGCAAAAGAAGCTCTCGCACAAGGAAAGACAACAAAATGCGACCAAATCTATTTTTGCAAGAGAGTCAAGGCGCGCATTGAAGGGATGTGCAAAGGACTTTGGGTCGCTTTTTGCCGGTAAAACGGTAATTCTCGTCGATGACGTTATCACTACCGGCGCATCGCTAAAAAGAGGTATTTCAGAGCTAAAACGTATCGGCGCGAAAACAGTTCTTGTAGCATCTATCGCAAGATGCGAGATAAAGAAAAAGAAATAACCGCTCTTGATCGGGCGGTTATTTTTATTTGGAGATTGCGATAAGCGTCTTTTTGCCAATAATCTACAACTCGCGTGCTTTTTTCGACTTCTTGGCAAAAAGGTATTTACATTTTTCTTGCTATTTGATACAATTAAATCATCACAGAGAGAGGAGAACAGATAAATGAAGATCCGAACCGAGATATGCCCGGATGGCGAGGACGAGATAATAATTCGCTGTCGGGAGCATAACGAGCATATCAGATCAATAGAGCGTGTGCTTGAGGGAATGACAAATAGCCGCCGTGAATTGGTTTTATACATAGGCAACTCGGAGTATTACGTTCCGCTGTCCGACATCCTCTTTTTTGAAACGGTGGACTCAAAGGTCTGTGCCCATACAAGAGATGCGATGTATGCTTCGCATTACAAGCTCTTTGAGCTTGAGGGTATCCTACCGCCAAGCTTTGTAAGGATATCAAAGTCCGCGATTACAAACGTCATGCAGATAAGCTCGCTTACCCGCGAGCTTGTGGGAAACGGAGAAGTCAGATTTTATAAGACCGAGAAAAAGACCTATTTTTCTCGAACATACTACAAAATTTTAAGAGACAGGATAGAAGAAATTAGATTTTCTTAAAGGAGGATTTGAAATATGAAAAACCTGTGGAAATTATTTTTGGGGCTTGGCTTTATTTTGGTTGCGGTAGCGATCGTGCTTGACGCCCTTGGTGTATTTGCGCCTTTTATCAGCGCCTTCGGCGAGATTTCGATATGGGCAATTATCGGCGGACTTCTGCTTCTGTGCTTTGCGCTCTCCCAGCTCTTTTCGGGAAACATTGGAAACTTTTTTGTACCTATCGCTCTGATATTCATGATCTTCGAGAAGAATCTGGCCTATTACTTCCATATCGGAGATGAAAACGGCAACATTATCAACAACTGGCTGCTTTTGCTTGTTGCGGTGTTGCTTGGTATCGGCTTCTCCATTTTGTTCTCGGGTGTCAGGAGAAGAAAAAGACGTCACGCGCACGGCCGTGAGTGGAGCATTGGCGACAACGTAAAGGTAAAGGCCAGCATAGGCTCATCTGTGAGATACATAGATTGCGACGGCTTCAAATACGAGGAAATCGAGAACGACCTTGGCTCCTGCACCGTGTTTTTTGAAAACGTGGATAAATACGAGAGCGGGGGAGTGCTTTGTGTTGACAACAATCTTGGCAGCACCGTTATCACCGTGCCCGAGGGTTGGAACGTAATCCCTAAGATTGAAAACAGCCTTGGCAGCGTTATTGCCCCCAAGCCCAACCTTGACGGCCCAATCCTGACTATTACAGGCGAAAACAATCTTGGTTCTATCTGCATAAAGACGGCAAAAAAGGAACCCGACGAGGAAGAAAAGACAGAAGAAGCAACCAAAGAAACAACAGAAGAATAAAACGGCAAAAGGGCAGGCGAATACGCCTGCTCTTTTCGCTCGTAGCAAAAAATTGCGATTTATCGGGAGATTGGCAATATGTAAATTCGTAGGGCGGTGCCTTGGTGCCGCCGCGATGTTAGGTTTGTGTTTTTTCACGGCGGGAGCGCGTGGGGTTCCCCAAAGCGAATAAAGTGAGCTTTGGGGGGTTCCGAGCTTGCCCCCGCCCTACGGCTGTAAGGTGGCGAACGTTTTAAAACAAAGGCTCCCTCCGGGAGGGAGCTCCCGACGGAGTCGGGTGAGGGAGAGTGCGGGATAATATTGCTCAAAAGGACTTAAAGTCACGCAGGCTCCTTCCACCGCTAGCGAGAACCCCCAAAGCTCGCATACTCGCTTCGGGGAACCCCGCCGCGGTCCCCCTCCCTCCCGGAGGGAGGCTTGGGTGT
>JAZSBL010000038.1:0-18495 GCA_045602385.1 Eubacteriales bacterium
TTTTGATTTATCGGGGTGTCCACGGCTGTAAAATTCGTTTGGATTACGCTTTGCGTAAGCCTCCCTTGTGTAAAGGGAGGTGGATTGCGAAGCAAGACGGAGGGATTGTTCTAGTGCATATGTTTTATTTACAATCCCTCACCGCCTGCGGCGGAGCTCCCTTTACACAAGGGAGCCTTTGTTTTAATGCGACAACACTTTGATATACGGGGGCGTTATTCATAGACCGTAGGGGCTGACGTCCTCGGCAGCCCGCCTACATGGGGTTAATCTAAATCTTACGGCTACGGGTCGCCGAGGACGTCGACCCCTACGAAGCAACCTTGCGCAAGAAAAGGGGAACCCCCCACTTGTGCGGTTCCCCTCTTTCGGCTACGCCGAAATTCACCCTTCGGTGGCGCTTTCTAACGATAAGGAGTTTCGCCGCGTGCGCGCGGCGACCAACGCTCCGCGCGTTGGATGGGCGCAAGCCTTTGAAAAGGCTTGACCGAAACTTTAATGACGCTTCGCGCTGTAGCCGTGAAGCCTCCGCTAAATCCCAATTCCTCTCACGGTGAGAGGAATTTTTTTATCCTTGCGATAATATACTTTGAGCAGAGGAGGGGGAGGAATGCAGGTCATCAACCAAAAAAGACAAGCGTCAAGGACCGATCAGCTACCCGATGCGGTGATGCGCGCTCTGCCTTACCGCCTATCCGACGAGATAAGGCGGACGGGCTATCCCACTATCGAGGAGATACGGATGAGGGCGCAAAGACGCTGCTCGCTTGTTGTGTCGGGCAGGAATATCATGCTTGACACCGTTCTTGAGCGGAAAGAGCTTGGCAATATCCTTGAGGGCATGTGTCAGGGCTCGCTTTACGCTTTCAGCGACACGATAAATCAGGGCTATATATCCTTGCCGGGCGGCGTGAGAGTCGGAGTTTGCGGCAGGGCGGGATGCGATGGCGATAAAATAATCGGTATATATGAGGTCACGTCGCTGTCTGTCCGTATTCCGCACAAGACAAGGCCTGTCGGGATAGAGATATGTCGGCTCTTGCGCGACTTTAAATATACAAGCGGAGTGCTTGCCTACTCGCCGCCCGGTGTGGGAAAGACGACGCTTCTGCGCTCGGTCGCGACAATGCTCGCGTCGGGCGGCTGGGAGAGCGGAATTTCTCCCTTGCGCACGGTGGTGATCGATACGCGCGGCGAGCTTGCCTTTGCAAGCGAGGGCAGAGATCTCTGCCTTGACGTCCTTTCGGGCTATCCGAGGCGGCAGGGGATCGAGATAGCCACGCGATGCCTTAACGCCGAGGTCATTATCTGCGACGAGATAGGCGATTACGAGGAGGCTATGGCGCTTGTCGCATCTCACAACTGCGGAGTTCCGCTTGTCGCAAGCGCGCATGCCGAGAACGTTACTCAGCTCTTGTCGCGCACCGGTCTGCGCCTTTTGCACGAGGCGAGGATATTCGGCGCATACGCGGGTATCCACCGTGACGGCGCGGGCGGCTTCAGATACGATATAGCAATGCATTCCGAGTGCTTATGATATGGTAACGGTAAAGCTTATAGGAGGTCTGCTTTTTGGGATCTCGGGGGTGATAATGGCCTTGTCGTACAGTCGCTTTCAGACTAAAAAGCTTAACACGATAGACGGCTTTATTTCGCTTTTGTTCTACATAAAGGGGCAGATAGACTGCTTCGCCCGACCGAGAAGCGACATACTGTCCACTCTGCCCGCGGAGGTCTTTTGCGCTTGCAACTGTCCGCGCGGAGCCGAAACGCTGGAGGAGCTGGTAGAGGCAAGCAGGATATATCTTGACGAGGAGCCGCTGCGCCTTGTTGCATCGTTTGCCGCCGAGTTTGGCAGTACCTTTCGTGAGGAGCAGCTGCGGCGGTGTGACTACTATATTTCCGCTTTGAGCGAGGAGAGAAAACGTGTCTTTGCCGAGGTTCAGTCAAGAAGTCGCGCGGGGAGCGCGCTTTGGATATGCGCATGCATCGGGATAATTATTTTGATCTGGTAGGATATGAGGAAGAAAAAGAAGGGGAAAAAGAAGTGCTTGATATAGGAATAATCTTAAAGGTCGCGGGGGTCGGAATACTCGTTTCCGCCGCGGCGCAGATACTGTCAAAATCGGGAAGGGACGAGCAGTCGATGCTTGTCACAATTGCCGGGATCATCGTGGTTCTTATCATGCTTGTGGGCGAGATAGAGAAGCTTTTTGAGCTTGTCTGCTCTGTTTTTGGATTTTGATAAGCGGGGGAATACTGAAGCTTTTTGGCGGAGCGATAATAGCGGTGATGCTCCTTCTTATCTTGCGGCGGGAGAGCCCCGACATAGCGCTTACCGCAAAGATGTGCGTTGGCGTAATGCTTGCCGTGGCGTGTATCGCGTCTGTAAGTCCCCTGATCGGGTTTATCGGGGAGATAGAGGCGAGCTTTGGAGCGGACGAGACGATAGCGGGGGCGGTGGAGGTGCTTCTCAAAGCGCTTGGCGTGTCGATACTCGCGCACGTGACGGCAAATTTATGCCGCGACGCGGGAGAGGGGAGCATTGCCTATTACGTTGAGCTTGCCGCAAAGATTGAGATCCTGATACTCTCCCTTCCGCTTTTGCGCGAGATAATCTCTCTTGCCACAGAGCTTCTTGAAATGAGCTGAAATGAAAAGAAAAAACACAGGAAAAAGATTGATAACCGCTGCCGTAACACTTGTATTTCTTCTTGCGGCAATAGGGCTTTTTACCCTACCCGCGGGGGCTGACGATTACGGGGGCATGCCCTCGGAGTACGCCGATTTCCGTGACTCTGTTGACGGGGAGATAATAGACAGGCTCCCTGAGGGCGTTTTCTCCGACGATGCGCAGGAGGTCGGCGAGGCGGCAAGCGCGCTGATAGAGCCTATGGCGATACTCGGCATAATGGTAGATACGCTTGGGGTAGGGCTTCAGGGTGTGCTTCCGACGCTTGCGCTTGTGCTTGGAATAGTGATACTCTCCGCAGCCTTGAGTGCGCTCGCGTCCGAGAGCGGCGGCCTTTCGCGTGTTGTCGGAGGGTGCGTAAGGCTTTGCACGTTTACCGCAATTTCGGGCATTGCCGTCAGGTGCGTAGAGTCGCTTTCTCTTTATTTTGAAAGGCTTTTTGCGGCAGTCGCGGGATTTCTGCCGCTTTCCGCCGCCCTCTTTGCGATGGGCGGAAATCTGACGGTCGCGGCAAGCGCAGGCGCGACGCTTGGAGTTACGCTTACTGTTTGTCAATTCTTTTGCACCAAGACCGTTATACCGATATTTTGCCTGTCGCTTTGCTCCTCGATGCTCTCGGTGTTTGAGGGCAAGGGGAGCGCGGCGTGCGGTACGGTCAGCGGCATGATACGGAAGTGGTACACCACGGCGCTTGCCTTTGTAATGATGATAATGACCTGCTCGCTTGCGGGCAGTACCTTGCTTGGCTCAAGGGCCGACAACATGGCTATGAGGGGAGCGAGATTTGCTGTATCGAGCTTTATTCCGGTGTCGGGCGGTACGGTAGCGTCGACGCTTGGCACGCTTGCGACGTCTGTGGAGCTTTTACGAAGCTCGGTCGGTGTGATCGGTATAGTTATAATTATAATGATGCTGCTCCCGACGGTAATTGAGCTTGCGCTGTTGCGGGGAGTGTTTACGATCGGCAGCTTTTGCGCCTCTACGCTTGGCGCGGACGGTGAGGCGAGGCTGCTCTCGGAGCTTGATTCACTGTACGGATACCTTGAGGGAATAGCCGTGTTATCCGCGGTGATATTCATTATCGCTTTTGGTATATTTGCGGCTACCACCACGCCTTTTACGAGATAAGTGGGGAATAAATAAGAAAAATTAACAAGAAAACACGAAAAGTGGAGTAAAAGTGTTGAAACTGAACAAAACAAAGGAGGGGTGGTAAAAATAAAGGGATATATTATATCCGTGATGTGTATATCGGTGATCGGATCGCTTATGTCAATGCTTGCTCCTGAGGGGGAGAGTGGGGGGCTTGGGGCGAAATTTAGACTTATTTTTGGCTTATGTGTGGTAATTGTGTGTATAAATCCCATAAAAAGCCTTGTCTTGGAGATAAAAAGCCTTGATTTGGGCGGTATTGTGGATATTGAGGGCGAGGAAACGCAAAATTATGCCGATTACTTGGATAACGCTTACACCGCCGCGGAGGTCGAGAGCCTTAAGAACGGTATCCGTCAGATGCTTTCCGACCGCTTCTCGGTGGCGCGCGAGGATTGCGAGGTTGAGGTGTCGCTGCTTGAGAGCGAGGGCGAGAGGGCGACTCTTGAGAGCATTTGCATCACGCTTTACGGTCCGGCGATATTTAAAAACACCGCCGAGATGGAGGAATATTTCGGCGGGATATTCAACTGTGAGATAATCACCGTCATAGGTTAGGGGAGGAAAAATGGCGCAAAACAACGAGGCGCGCGACGTTATGGGCACGGTCGCGCACATGAAAAAGAAGGGCACGCTTAAAATTTTTATATTCGTCTTGGCGATAGGCGCTATATTATTAATAATCGGTAGCTTTTTTCTTCCGGGGGAGGGGGAATCCGACCCCGCTGCGGACAAGTCGGGGGGAGAGGAGCTTATAGGCTTTTTTGAGTACAAGGATATACTGGAGCGCGAGGTCGAGAGCATATGTCTTGGCGTGTCGGGGGTGAACAAGGTAGATGCGGTGGTCTTTTTCTCGGAGGTCGGGGGAAGCGTATACGCGCAGAATACGCAATCGGGCGGCTCCGGGAGCGACAAGAGCGAGTACGTGATAATCGGCAGCGGCTCAAACGCGCACGCGCTATACCTTGGGGAGAGTTTGCCGACTCTTTCGGGCATAGGAGTGGTATGCGACACGGGCGGCAGCGCGCAGAAAAGGGATGAGATCCTTGTTCTGCTCTCGTCGGCTTACGGACTGCCCATGACGAGGATATACGTCAGCGAGGGAGATTAATTTTTCGCCGCGGCGCATAGACAGGCATAATAAGGAGACGGGAAAAATATATTATATCGTAACTAAAATACATAATACGGAGGATACAGAGGTATGTCTATCAAGGAAAAATTGCAGCCCGTTAAGGACTTTTTCATGAAAGGCGGGAAGAGAAATCTTATAATCGCGTGCGCGGTGGTGCTTATCGGCGCGGCGGTCTGGCTTAACTGGATTTTCTTTTCGGGTAATGACGACGGATACGATTACGTTGGCAACAACGGCATGAGCGGTGAGCTTGACAACACAAAGAACCCGACAAACGGCGGTACTGACGCAAGCGCAAACGACACGGACAGCTACTTCACAACCGCGCAGGTAAGCCGCCAGAGAGCGAGAGACGAGGCGCTTGAGGTGCTTAACGCGGTAGTTGAAAACGCGAACGCGACAGCCGAGGTAAAGGCGGAGGCAGTCGCAGAGATCACAAAGATCTCGCTTGAGATGGAGCAGGAGGCTGACATTGAGTCGATGCTGATCTCCAAGGGCTTTGAGAAGTGCGTTGCGGTCATCAACGGCGAGACAGCGAGCATTGTAGTAAAGTGCGCGGAGAATCTGACACCCGCACAGCTTGCGCAGATCAACGCATCTGTTTACGAGATCGCGGGAATCGAGCCTATCAATATTACGATAGTTGGCAGAAAATAAGTTGCGACAATTTTACAATGCAAAACGGCAGGGAACACCCTGCCGTTTTTGCGTTAAATTGTGATTTATGGGGGAGATGGCGAGTTAAAAAGAAAGGCTCCCTCCGGGAGGGAGCTGGCGCGGAACGCGACTGAAGGAGAGCGCGGGACAATGAGGCTGATGAAAGCTTTGAGCCACGCAGGCTCCTTCCGTCACGGCAAGCCGTGCCACCTTCCTCCCGGAGGAAGGCTATCGCTTAGTCCGCCTTCAACCGCTCTACAAATCAAAATATGTCTTTTTGATTTGTTTTTGCAGATCGGGTGTGTCCTTTTTGCCAAAATTCCGCATAGAATATAAGGAACGACTTTTTCGGGGGATTTTTTCAATGCAACACAGATATTTCGCCGCGTCAAACTCGGCAGAGGGATTCAAAAATTACTACGCGGATGTTTTCTCGCGCGCCGACTTCGTCTACGTGATCAAGGGCGGTCCGGGGACGGGCAAAAGCTCACTTATGAAACGTGTGGCGGAGATTTGCGAGGGCAGGGGCGACGAGTGTGAGTACTACTACTGCTCGTCCGACCCATCCTCGCTTGACGGAATACTTATTCGTGGTTCGGGTGGAATTGTCGGCATCTTGGACGGCACCGCGCCGCACGTCAGCGAGCCGAGATTTCCCGGCGCGCGCGAGCAGATAATCAATCTTGGCGAGTGCTGGGAAGTGGGACTATTGCGCAAGCAGAAAAATGAGATAATCGCGCTATCCGAGCGCAAGAGCGCGGAGTACAAAAGCGCCTACACCTATCTGCGCTCGGTGGGGAATTTACGCGCGGTGAGCGAGGGCTTTCTCTGTGAAGCGGTCGAGCATGAAAAGCTGCGCTGTGCGGTGACTCGGCTTATAAGAGATCTACCACGCGGTACTCTTGAATATACCCCCGCGATCCTCAACTCTGTGTCAATGGGTGGCAGAGTGCGCCTTGACACCTTTGAGCAAAATGC
The DNA here is from genome assembly GCA_045602385.1 of Eubacteriales bacterium. Classification (GTDB taxonomy): domain Bacteria; phylum Bacillota; class Clostridia; order Oscillospirales; family CAG-272; genus SVTX01. The sequence goes on from JAZSBL010000038.1 coordinate 6,615, forward strand.
TAAAAAACTATATGTTGTAAACGATTTTCACGGACTTGGCAGGCTGCTTCTGACCGAGCTTTTCTCCGCATTGCGTGGCTGTGGCGTATCGGCGCGCGTGTCGTTTGACCCTGTTTGCCCTGCGCGTGTGGACGGAATATTCCTTGAGGGTGAGAGGATTGCCTTTGTGTCGCTTGCAGACGCGCGGGAGAAATACGGAGAGGCTGAGCGTTCAACGTCGGGTGAGAGAGAAGTGTTATTTATAAATTCGAAGCGCTTTATTGACACCGAGAAGCTGCGCGACGTTCGGGGAGAGCTAAGATATACCGACCGCTTGGCGCAAAGCTCGCTTGACGGCGCGCTCCACGCGCTCTCAAAGGCGAAGATCTATCATTTTCTGCTTGAAGACATCTACGGCAAGGCGATGGATTGGTCAAAATTTGAAAAGATGTCGGCTGAGCTCTGCGAGATAATATAAAAAAGGCTTTAAAATCGGTAATTTAGCAATCAAATCATACAAATGGGTGGAGAATGACCTCGGAATATGTGGTATTATTGTGGAAAAAAAGTTTTTAAGACCAAAAAACGCTACAAAATATTGACATATCCGCACTTGATGTGATATAATATATATTAACAATTCGTCTATTACTGCAATTAGACGAACAAAACAACAATTATACAGTTCGTCTAACAGTCTAACGGTAATAGATGAGTTGCTAAGACGACATTCGATGACATTCTATGAAAGGAGCAAAACCGATGGTAGGATTAAATGAAATATGGAGCCTTTGCACCGACGACTCCGCAGATCTTGCTTTTCATAGTTTTGCTTATTATAGGTGTCGTTGTTTTGTTCACAAATCTTAAACCAGAATTTTTTCGAAGAAAGGAAAAATGACACAAATGAAAATGAATAAAAAAGGATTTACAATCGTAGAGCTTGTAGTCGTTATCGTTGTAATTGCGATTCTTGCAGCGGTTCTTATTCCTACGTTTGTGGGTCTTGTAAGAAAGGCGAATATCGCCAATGACACTGCGATAGCCAAGAACTTGAACACCGCTGCTATTTCTGCTCAGGCAAAAACCTTTGATGAAGCTCTTGCTGCAGCTAAGGAATCAGGATATCTGGTTGCAAATCTGAATGCAAAGGCAGACAAGTGCTATTTCGTTTGGGAAGATGACACCGATCAGTTCCTTCTTTATGATCTGAAGGAAAAAGAGATCATCTATTCCAATTCCAAGGTTACAGGCGATCCCGACGATAGCTGGTGCTTCATTACAAGTAGCAAGGATGATTTCGATGAAGTTACAACGGCTTTCCCCAATGCTACTTGTAAGCTTGCAATTGCCGATTATGATGATCTTAACGAGATGCTTTCGGTAGGCGGTGAACAGACATTTTATATTGATGAAAGCTTGGAAATTGCGGAAGGCGATGTAATTTCTGTTACAACTGCAGGCTCGAATATCACTTTGAATCTTGGCGCATCTTCTATCTCGACCAACGGAACCATAAATGGTGCACCCATTTATGTAAAGGAGGATGCTACTTTGTCGGTAGTAGGCGGTACACTTCATGTAGATGGTAAATTTACCAATGTGTACGGTACTTTTAACTGTGCGATCGGCTATGATGGAAATGCTACGAAACCCACCAAACTTTATGTTGACGGCACATCATTCATCGGTACTACGGGTATTAATGGCTCCTTGAATTACGATGGAGATATTAATTTGTTCGTTAAAAATTCCACTTTTGATGTAACGAGCGGCGGAGTTATTTTGAGTTGTGGTAATCTCGGAAAGGCAACCATTGAAGACTGTACAATTAATGCAGGTAGGTACGCAATATTTACTTCGCAGGGTGGTAATATAACTGTTAGCGGTGGTTCTTATAAGGGAGGAACAGCAGTTCTTTACGTTCAGGACACTGGTTCCAAGATTGTTGTAGACGGCGGTGATTTCGATGGCAAGTTGGAAATTACAAATGGTGCTACTCTTGAGATTAAAGGCGGAACATTCCGCAACACAGGTCTGGAATTGGATGCATTCAAAGCTTATGTAGTATCTGGTAAGACTGTTACTGAGAATGCTGATGGTTCTTGGTCGGTGAACTAACGATAAGATACGAGAGGTAAAAAATGAAAAAACTTAACAAAAAAGGCTTTACCATTGTTGAGCTTGTTATCGTAATTGCAGTTATCGCGATTCTCGCAGCAGTTATGATCCCCACATTTAGCGGAATCGTTGCTAAGGCGAATAAATCTGCAGCTTTGCAGGCGGCAGAGGCTATTTTCAAGTCAGACCTCGTCGAAGTAAATGCACAGCCCAATGATACATATGTTTTGACTGCTGATACAGCAATCGCTGACGGCAAGACTTACTATACTGTAGATGACGGTGTGTATTCTGCTGTGGAAACACCTTCCGTTGATGACATTGCAACTTACTACGAAAAGCCTGTGGCTACCGTAGGTGCTTTCGTTGTCGACGAAACTAACGGATCTTACACTTATGAAGTTGAAATTGACGGATATATCGCAACATTCGATGGTAATGAGTGGACTTTGACCGAAGTAGAATAACTTAATAAACAAGAAAAATGTTTAAAAGTGCAAGCACTCTGTACTCCTCGCGGGTGCAAGAGTGCTTGCGGCTTTTTAGAAAGAATAAGCAATATGCGCAGAAAAACAAGGACTGAAAAGATGCCAAAATCTTATATCGCAATGAGAGGCAAGGGCGGTTTTACTCTTGTCGAGCTTTGTGTTGTCTTGGCTCTTTTGGGCATCCTTTCAGCCATGACTGTTTCCTTTTCTGTGCTGATGAACGGCTTTGCGGCAGAGAACAAAGCCGAATACGAATTTTTAGAGGATCACTCCACGCTTAAGAAAACACTTTGCACGTGGGTAGCCGAAAACGACCTGTCGGACAGTGTGTTTGCCGTGAGTGATGACGGAATGTTGACCGTTGCAGAGAACGGTATAGAAAAGAGCGTGAGCTTTGCGGATGGACTTCTCACGCTTGACGGAGAGCAAAAAGCAAGGCTTGATGCGATCGATGGCATATCTTTTATCGCCGGCGAAAAGCTTATTAAATGTGTAGCATACCGTATTACAGACAACGGTGAGCGTATAGAGAACAGCTTTGTCTTCTCGCTCCGTTGCGCTAAGCTTGCTGAGGTGACCCCAAATGAATAGATATAAATTCAAAAAAGGTTATTCTATCGTTGAGGTCGTAATAGCTCTCTCCATTATTGTCACCGTGAGCATCACGGCGCTTTCCATCGCGTTATCCTCGGTTGCTACCAAGGTGAACGCTACTAACAGATCCTACGCGCAGAGCTTTGCCGCCAACGTATGGGAGTGCTTTAAGGCGGCAGACACACAGGATGAATTCCTCTCATTTGTTTCTTTTTCAGAGGGTATTACGTTAATCGATAACCAAACGGATGAGAGCGGAAATACGGTATATACGTACCGTTCCGAAGAACACAAATTTACGGCAGAGATAGCCGTGCGCTACCCCGAAAATGCGGATCCCGAGCTTTCGGTTTCCGTGACCGGCAAGGATGGGGATGGCATTATTTCGTTCTCCTACCGAAAGGGGGGCGGAATATGAAATTGAAACAAATTTTGAAAAGCAAGCAGGGAATAGCTCTTGAAAACGCTATATTGTTTATGCTTATTATTTTCTTGCTTTGCGCTCTTTTGACAAGTCTGACTTTGATCGGACATTATCAAGTAAAAACAGATAAGCTGACTCTGCTTAATGACGTTGCGATAGAACAGATCGGAGAGGACTATCTCGCAAGCGTTGAGCGGGGAGAGGCATTTTCGCAAACCTATGAAAATTACGCCTATCGGGTGGACGGAAACGCTCTTACCGTATGGCGAAATAATGATAAATCAAAATCGGCGGTGCTGTATGTGGAAGCGGAGCTTACTGCCGAGAACCGTGTGAAGGTCAGCCAATGGCGTTATTCGCTTCCAATCGGCACAGAGTAATCTGTTGTACGTTAAAAAAAACGGAGAACAGAAAATGCAGAAATTAACATATTCGACAACAATCGCGATAGATGCGGAGCGTTCCGTTTTTCATTTCTATTCAATGATCGGAAACGATAAAAGCACGATCGCACATCATATAAAAAGCTACGCAGGCGGTCAGTTTGACGAGGATTTTTTCAAAAAATTCAAGGAAGCCGTAAAGGAATTTGCTGAGAAAACACCGTCCGAAACCGTGCGAAAGGTTACGGTGATACTGCCCGATAAGGCTGTCCTGACCGATACTGTAAGAATACCCACAATGAAGGGACTCGGTCAAACGAAAAAGACGCTTGACATAACGCTTGGAGGTCTTTACCGCAACTACAAGGATCTCCGCGTGGTATCCCACGTTGCGGAGCAGAATAAGCAATACTCCACCTTCGCGGTAGCGGCGGTGCAGAAAAGCATTATTTCCTCAATTTACGCGGCTTGCTCCGAAAACAAGCTGCTTGTGGATACGCTTACGTATGCCTCAAGCGCGGCTGTCGGTGGCGCGGTGTTGCTTAACCCCAAGCTGAAAAACGCATCTTACTTATTCCTTGATATAAAGGACGTGTATTCCCGTTTTGTATTCGTGGCAAACGGCAAGACGGTGGGATATTACACGCTCCCGTTTGGTCTTGAGTTTTTGCGCAAGCCCAAGCTTGTTCAGGAGGACATGTTGTTCGACCATTCCTACGCAGAGCTTGCCGTGCTGAACGCAAGAGAAAAGGCAAAATCCAAAAAGCTGACCGTTATGGCTCTCGGAGAGGACTTCTCCGATGCCGTTACTTATGGCGAGGACGAGGGCGAAGAGGTTATTGCCGATATTGATCTCGCTAATAGCGATGAGGACGTGGCTGACGATACTTTCACAATGGCGGAAGAGGCGGAAGCCGATACTGACATCGAGGAAGAAACGGAAGCTGTGGGTGTGGTGCGTTCTCAACTGAATCAAAAGATATTTACAAGGAAAACTCCAAGAAAGCTTCCTAAATTCATGCTTCGTGAGATCCCCGAAACAGCGGAGGGAATAGCGTGCGAGAATTTCCGCGTTTTCGTAAAATGGGCGTTGACCTTGATACAAGGAAACGAGAGATTGACGGAAATTGGAAAGCCCGAATTTGTTTGTGTCAATCTTCCTGACGAGCTTGTCGGTGTAATCGATAAAGCGAATGAGGAAGCAGATGAAAACGGAATAATCTTTACCCGTTTGCCAAGCGAGGGTGAAGAAGCGTCAATTCTGACCAATCTTGAATTATATGGCGGCTTGTTCCCCAAGCAAATTACTTCTTTGGGTAAGTTCTGAGGATCGGGCCATGGAGCGATTCTATTTAATTTGCGCTTACGTTCTCTCTGCCGTTTTTGGCTTGTGTGTGGGCAGCTTTCTTAACGTGGTTATTTACCGTTTGCCCAACAAAATGAGCTTGGCTAAGCCTAATTCCCATTGCCCGTCTTGTAAATACGAGCTTCGGTGGTACGACAATATTCCCGTTCTTTCTTATTTGATGCTTGGCGGAAAATGCCGGAAGTGCAAAACACATATTTCCTTTCGTTATACCGCGGTGGAGATTGCCAATACACTGTTGTGGTTGCTTTGCGCCTTCCTGTTTTGGGAGAAAAGCATTCCGCTTGCTTGCATTTATATGATCGTGTTGTCGGTCTTTATTTGTGTGTTCTTCATTGACCTTGAACACCAAATAATATTTGACCGTTTTCAGATTATCTTGCTTGTTCTCGCAGCGGCAAGTATCTTCTTTGACAAGGATTTTGGATGGATTTCTCACGTCATTGGCGGCGTTTCGGGATTTGCGGTGTTCTTCCTTATTTCGTGGGGCTTCGAGAAGCTGAGCGGAAAAGAGGGGCTTGGCGGCGGTGATGTAAAGCTGGCAGGTGTGGCAGGACTCCTTCTCGGATGGGAGCGTTTCTTGCTTGGACTGTTGATAGCAACGATTCCCGCGGCTGTGATAATGATGATTCTTTCAAAGGGAAAAACGGGAGAGAGCAGACAGTTCCCATTTGCCCCGTTTTTAGTGGTCGGCTTCGGTGCCGCCATGCTTTTTGGAACACAGATTGTCGGTTGGTATTTATCTTTGCTCGGATTATAAAAGAAAGGGAGGTGAGGGGCTGTGCCAACGTATAAATATGTTGCGGTAAATTTGCAGAAAAAGAAATATAAGGGCATATTTATCGCCGAGGATGAAAACGATCTTGCTGTGCAGCTGACCAAGCAAAATCTGTACCTGGTTTCGGCTTCAATCTACAAGGGTGGCACCCCGTCTGCTTTCTTTACTCTTGGAACGGGAAAGGTAAAGCTGTCGGAGCTTACTACCTTTTGCCGACAGTTTTCTATAATGATTTCAACGGGTATTCCGTTGCTTGGTTGTATCGACAGCTTAAAGCAACAGCCTTATTCAGCATATTTTAAATCAATTTTGCAGGTTGTCAGCGAGGATGTAAAGGGCGGTGCTATGCTCTCGGAATCGCTTGATAAGCATAGAAAGGTCTTTCCCGATTTCTTCCGCAGTATGGTACACGTGGGAGAGGCAAGCGGAAGACTTGATAGCGTGTTCGTTGCCCTTGCCGATTATTATGAATCCGATGCGGCGATCAAACGAAAGGTTAAAGGCGCATTGGCATATCCGCTGATGCTTGCAACGATGACGGTCGGTATTGTTATTATAATGCTGGCCTTCGTTGTACCAACGTTCAGAGAAACTCTTTCTGCATTGGATGTTAAGGCCGAAGGCATTACGCTTGCGGTGTATAATGTGTCGGATTTTCTATTGAATTGGTGGCAGCTCCTCGTTGTAGCGGTCATTATTCTCGGAGGCGGTCTTTTCCTCTTTTTACGTACAGAGATCGGTAAAAGAGCATTCGACGTATTTAAGGTTAAGTGTCCTTTGATCAAGCGAGTTCAGATAAATATGATCACCGCTCGCTTTGCCCGCGCCTTCAGTTTGCTCCTCGAAAGCGGAATGGATCTGGCAACGGCACTTGATACGATCTCCATTGTATTGGGCAACCGATATGTTGAGGAGAGGTTCAACGAAGCCGCTGAGGATGTTCGCCACGGAGTTTCGCTGACCAATGCGTTTCAAAAGCAAAACCTATTCCCGCAAATGCTGATACAAATGATATCGGTTGGAGAGAAGACAGCATCCTTGGAGGATGTGTTGGGACGCTCTTGCGTCTTCTTTGATGAGCAAGTGGAATCCTCTCTGTCCTCCCTTACCTCTAAAATTCAGCCCACCATGTTGATTATTATGGGCATGGTGATCGGAGTATTGTTTATCGCGGTATATTCGCCAATGCTTTCCATTATGAATGGACTTGCTTGATTTGGGAGGTAGCAGATGAATATAAACAGAGAGCTTTTACAGTTCTACATATACAAAAAAGTAATTAAGAAAAAGCAGGCTGAAAAGATTCTTGAGGATTGTGAGCGCTTGGGCGTTTCCGTAAGAGATTACATGCTTGCCAAAGAGTACACGACCGAGGCAAGGGAATTACCTGTTTTGGGCGAGTATTACTGTATGCCGTACGTGGAAATCGATATGCTCGATATAGATAAGTCATTGTTTGACTTATTTACGTTTGAGTTTATGAAGCGGTATAAAGTCATCCCCGTGTCGATGAGTATAGAGGGTAAGCTTTTGATAGCAGTTGCAAAGCCGCTTGATTGTTCCTCTATGTCGGCAATCAATTCACAGATCGTTTCTCCCGTTGATTATGTTCTTGTTCCACCCGTTCAGATCGACAGATACATTGATTCGATAGCCGCGGTAATGTCAACGTCCGCAGCTCTCGATGATTTGAACACTGAGGGTGATGCCGCCCTGTTCTCTAACAAAAAGATACAGACGGACGAAGAGATCGTAGAGAACGACGTGGTGAACAATCCGTCCGTGCGTTTGGTGGATTCAATCATAAAGGAAGCGGTACCGTACAGGGCAAGTGATATTCATATTGAGCCGTTTGAAAAAGTGGTTAAGGTTCGCTACCGTATCGACGGAGATCTGCAGGAAAGAGCCGAATTCCCGATAAACTCATATTCCGCTATATGCGCCCGCATCAAGATCATGGCGGGACTGAATATAGCTGAGAGGAGAATCCCGCAGGACGGACGTATCAATATGATCGTCGGTGGCAAGGAGTTTGACTTCCGTGTTTCCTCACTACCCACGGTGTTCGGCGAGAAATTTGTTATCCGTGTGCTTGATAAAACATCATTCCGATTCACAAGAAGCGATCTCGGATTTACAGAGGATGAAAACGTCTTGATCGACAAGATGCTTTCAAAGCCTCACGGAATAGTTTTGCTTACAGGCCCGACGGGATGCGGTAAGTCAACGACCTTGTATTCATTCTTAAAAGAGGTAAACACCTCTGCCGTCAATATCGTTACGGTTGAAGATCCCGTCGAGTATATTATGCCGGGTGTTAACCAAACGCAGGTGAACACGAAGGCAAATATGACCTTTTCTACGGCGCTTCGCTCTATTTTGCGACAAGACCCCGATGTTATAATGATCGGAGAAATGCGCGATGAAGAAACGGCAGAAATTGCCGTTAGAGCGGCGATAACAGGACATATCGTTTTCAGTACCTTGCATACTAACGACGCAACGGGAGCCATTACACGCTTGGAAGATATGGGCGTAGCGGATTACCTTGTAGCTGATGCTTTGGTGGGTGTTATTGCACAAAGACTTGTAAAGCGTTTGTGTCCCGAATGTAAAAAGAAGGGCAAGACAAACGCAAAGGAAATGGAGATACTTGGCATTAAAGATCCTATCAATATTTACCGTCCGCAGGGCTGCCAGTTCTGCAACGGCACGGGATATAAGGGAAGAATTGCCGTACATGAGATTATGTATATGAACGAGAATATGCGTAATGCAGTAGTTCGTGAAAAGAATTTGGAGGCGCTTCGCGACCTTGCAAAACAGAACGGAATGGTAACGCTTTGGAGTTCTTGCCGTAATCTCGTTGAAAAAGGTATAACAAGCATTCAAGAGCTTGTGACATTAAATGTCGAATAAAACAGTAATCAAAAAAAACCAAGAAGGAAGGTATTACTTATGGAAAAGAAGAAGTTTGATTGGAACAAGAGAATCGGAAAAAGCGATAAAGGTACCTCCGATTATGTAAAACCCGCAATTGCTTATGGAGCATCGGGTGGCGCATTGGCATTGGCAATAATTATTGCGCTTATTATTATTCTCTGATTCCATGCCACGAAAAGGCGTGCGGTCCTTGATGGACCGTACGCCTTTTCTGCAACAAAATTTTAAGCAATACAAAGGAATATTAAAAATCATCAAAAAAAGGTCTTGCAGATATCTGCAAGACCTTGGTGTTATTAGTATATATATTAGGACTGGTAGTCCAAAAATGCCGCGAATGCAAGCGCTCCTGCGGAAGCAATAGATACAGCGGAGGATATCAATGTGTAGACGGATGAGAAGGTTGACGGGCTTGCTGTTCTTGCAAGCAGGGTTGAAAGGAATGTGATGCCAAACGAGATCACGATTGATCCCACGACCGCGAGAGCGGCGGGTGTATTGGAGTCCTTGAAAAGCTTAAGCGCCCAAGCCAAAAGACCTGCTATAGCCGTAAGGGAGATAATCGTTAACAGTATAGAGGGGAGCTGCGGTACAAAAAGCGAGAGCAATGTATTGAGCATGTTTATGCCGAAACCGCCCGCGATTATGAGATCCAATATATTTTGCTCTGCAAGGAAAGAGATGAAAAATCCTGCGACTACAAGAATTGTAAGCGGAAGATACAAGAAATTGAAAAACGCGCCTATGCTGAATTCAATAAGATTCAGGAAAAAGGAGAGAAGTGCGAGGAGCAGCTTGCCGCCCAAGCCTACAAGTACAAGAAGTTTTGATGTGTTTTTGTTCATTTTACGTCGCCTCCTATATAATGCGATGATTAATTATAGCATCTTTTGGCTCAAATGTCAATAAACATCAGATTTTTCGGGCAAAAAACAACCCAAGCGGGGATTACTCCTCACTTGGGCTGTTTTTTATTTATTTCTCAAAGAAAATTTGTTAATTATCTAAGAGCTGCCTGAGCTGCTGCGAGTCTTGCAATCGGTACTCTGAAGGGAGAGCAAGATACGTAGTCAAGACCGATCTGGTGGCAGAACTCAACGCTTGTGGGATCTCCACCGTGCTCACCGCAGATACCTACGTGGAGGTTCTTGTTTGCGGGACGGCCGAGCTGGATAGCCATGTTCATGAGCTTACCAACACCTGTTGTGTCAAGCTTTGCAAAGGGATCGTTCTCGAAGATCTTTGCATCGTAGTAAGCCTCAAGGAACTTACCTGCGTCGTCACGGGAGAAGCCGTATGTCATCTGTGTGAGGTCGTTTGTACCGAAGCAGAAGAAGTCTGCGTTCTGTGCGATCTCATCAGCTGTGAGACATGCTCTGGGGATCTCGATCATTGTACCAACCTCGTACTTGAGCTCTACGCCTGCAGCTGCGATCTCAGCGTCTGCTGTTGCAACTACTACGCTCTTAACGTACTTAAGCTCCTTAACGTCGCCTACGAGAGGAATCATGATCTCGGGAACAACGTTCCAGTCAGCGTGTGCCTTCTGTGTGTTGATAGCCGCGCGGATAACTGCCTTTGTCTGCATTGCTGCGATCTCAGGATATGTTACTGCAAGACGGCATCCACGGTGACCCATCATGGGGTTGAACTCGTGGAGAGAAGCGATGATAGCCTTGATGTCCTCAACGCTCTTGTTCTGTGCCTTAGCAAGGAGAGCGATGTCTTCCTCTGTTGTGGGAACGAACTCGTGGAGCGGGGGGTCAAGGAATCTGATACATACGGGTGTGCCCTCGAGAGCCTCGTAGAGCTTCTCGAAGTCGGACTGCTGGTAGGGAAGGATCTTCTCAAGAGCTACTTCTCTCTCAGCTGCTGTATCTGCACAGATCATCTCTCTGAATGCTGCGATTCTGTCAGCCTCAAAGAACATGTGCTCTGTACGGCAAAGACCGATACCCTCTGCGCCAAGCTCACGAGCCTTGCGTGCGTCTGCGGGTGTATCAGCGTTTGTTCTTACCTTAAGTGTACGGTACTTGTCAGCCCAGCTCATGATTGTGCCGAAGTTGCCGGAGATCTCTGCGTCAACTGTGGGGATGATACCGTCGTAGATTGCGCCGGTAGAACCGTTGATGGAGATGTAGTCACCCTCAACGTATGTCTTACCGTTAAGCTCGAACTTCTTGTTCTCTTCGTCCATCTTGATGTCGCCGCAACCGGATACGCAGCACTTACCCATACCACGTGCAACAACTGCTGCGTGAGAGGTCATACCGCCACGAACTGTGAGGATACCCTGAGCAGCCTTCATACCTGTGATGTCCTCGGGAGATGTCTCAAGACGAACGAGGATAACCTTCTTACCTGCGTTCTTCCAAGCCTCAGCATCCTCAGCGGAGAATACTACCTGACCGCAAGCCGCACCGGGAGATGCGCCAAGACCCTTACCCATAGGAGTAGCAGCCTTGAGTGCCTTTGCGTCGAACTGGGGATGGAGAAGAGTGTCGAGGTTTCTGGGGTCGATCATAAGAACAGCTTCCTGCTCGGTCTTGTGGCCCTCCTTAACGAGGTCAACAGCGATCTGGAGAGCAGCCTGAGCGGTTCTCTTACCGTTTCTGGTCTGAAGCATGTAGAGGTTTTCGTTTTCAACGGTGAATTCCATATCCTGCATATCATGGTAGTGGTTTTCAAGGATCTGGCAAACCTCTACGAACTGCTTGTAAGCAGCAGGGAACTTGTTTTCCATCTCTGCGATAGGCATAGGAGTACGAACACCTGCAACAACGTCTTCGCCCTGTGCGTTGGTGA
>JAZSBL010000039.1:0-30752 GCA_045602385.1 Eubacteriales bacterium
CAGCATATATATCTTCCAGGTTATCACTTTTCGTTTGTAGCTCAATATTCGCCAACAGATCTTGCATGCTCAGTTTTTCTATCAAACCATTCATTACTGATGACTTTCTTCCGTGTTTATCACCATTAGGAATGGTCGCTATGGTAGCTCCTGCACCAAGTATTACTGTATGTGCTCTCATAATTCCTCCTATTGTATATTTCTGTTTTGATTATACCACAAAGTTGTAATAACATCAAGACGTTGGTTGTTCATCTGTGGCTTTGCGAAGTTTTTTCTTTGCTTACTGCGTATCAAATTTTGAGCGTTGATTTTTATTTATAAACCTACTTGACAATCCTTGAATTCTAAGTTACAATACCACAACTGCAGAAGAAGTATAGCGATGTTCTCTACTCTGCCTGACCACATAGTTATCATCTCTTTTCAGATGGTTGACCACATGTGGCGGTTGGTATGTTTCTTCCATGCTCTCTGTGCAATTCTTCTCTGCCAGCGGAGTGATTTTTGAACGTGTTTACCGTCTGAAAACAAGACCACATGACAATCATTTCGGACTCGGATTTGACCACATCTTTGACCATAATCAGAACCGGAGTACACGGAGACAAGAGAGCACGAGAGTATGAAAAAGACGTTTTTGCGTAGCAGAAAGGTCAAAAAAAAGCAAAAACGGCTAAAAAAAGATATATCAATCAGTTGGGGTGGTAGAGGCCGCAAGTTCAAGTCTTGTCACTCAGACCAAAATTCCGTAGAAATTGCACAATTTCTACGGAATTTTTCTTTTTGTTTTAGTGCGACAGTTACAATTATCACATCAAACGCTCGTTTTAGAGTGTTTTAGTGCATAATTGGTGCATAGGTGGCAATTGGCTTGACCCCATTTCCGACCATAGACGGAATTAAACTACACGGAATTAAGAGCGTCAAAGAGTGCATCTCTTTAGTGAGAAAAATAATATTTTCGTAATACCTTCCTGATATAATGCTCGCAGTAGATTTTTGCCGTGAGCCTTTTTCTTTGTATAGTGGCACAATTTTTGAAAGCATCATAATGAATTCGACTCACGGCTTGTGTTGACCGTGAGTCTTTTTCGTTATCCTTATCAGCCTATATTCAGTTCTCGTCCTTCCCTGATGCTTTTGATAAGCTCTGCGAGCTTTTCCTCGCATTCCGCTTCGGTCGGCGCGTAAATGTTGTATGCGGTTCTTTTGCCGTCTATCGTTGGCGTATAGCGACCTTGCCAACAGTTCGGTGAGAGCTGCTTGACGTATCCTGTGCCGGGCTTTCTCTTTTTGCCCTTGTAGGCTTCAAATTTCGCTTTAGGCGCGGTTTCCGTACTCGGTTGCTCACTTACTCGTATATCGTCCCGAGGCTCTACACCGCCGATTTTACGGTCGATATTGTTTGCTGCTGACCTTCGCATCTCGTCCGTTGTATGCGTATAGGTGTTGATCGAGGTTGCCACCGTATTGTGACCGAGGAGCGCGGCAACTGTCTTGATATCGATGCCGTTCTCTATCGCCATGGTTGCGAAGGTATGTCGCAGGTCGTGGAATCGAACGTGCTTGCAATTTGCGTGTTCCAATATCTGAGATAATTTCTTTCGGCAGGCGGAGGGTTCTCTCGGAAGGTCGGGATTGATTGGCGATGGGAACAGCCACTCGGATTTTACTACTTCCCTATACTGCCGTAGCATTTTTAACACGGGTGCTGACAGCACAATAGTTCTTATCGAGCTTTTCGTTTTCGGCTCGGATATTACGAGCTTATCCTCTACCTTGTTGACCTGTCTGCTTATCCGTATCTCGCCTGTATTGAAATCAATATCTTCCCATTTGAGTGCGAGTAGCTCTCCGCGGCGCAAGCCTGTTGAGATGTCAAGCAGGAACATTTCGTAGAAACCTTCTTCCTTCGCCTGTATGAGTAATCTCTGCATTTCCTCTTTCGTAAGGATTTGCATCTCTCTGCTACGCTTTGGAGGTAGCTTGCAGTTCTTCGCAGGATTTACATAGATAAGTCCTTGCTCAACTGCCTTATCAAGGGCTGCCTTACAGTGCGCGTGAATACTGCGGATGTGAGCATCCGACAGCCCTTCTCCGTATTGCTCTGTTCGTATCAATCGACCTTCCTTTTTCAGACTCGCATAGAATCCTTGCAGATCCGCTTGCTTTAGCTCCTTCAGCGGTATGTGTCCAAGCCTTGGTATGATCTGCTTATAGATACGGTATCCGTAGGTTTCTCTCGTGCTTTCTTTTAAACGCGGCGAGGCGAACTCTCTGAACCAGAAGTCCATCCAATCGCCGAAGCTGATATTATCCGTCAGCTTTTCAATCGGTGCTTTTAGCTCTTGCTTTAATTTTTCTAACTTTTGTTGGCACTCCCATTTGCTTTTAGCAAGAACGCTCTTGGCTTTTGGAAAGCCCTTTTCATCATAGGCGATAACAATACGACCTTCCCATCTGCCGTCTTTGCGGAGTCTGACAGAACCATCTCCATATTTTCGTTTTTTCGTCATCTGTTTCACCTGATTCCTGTTGTAACTAAGGCTCTGACTTCGCAAGCCGTTGTTTGCTCACCACAGCCTAAGTTACTGCCACTCCTTATTGCTCGCTTCTTCCGCCACCGGCGGTGCTCGCAAACGTCCCCCTCTCCGTATTTTCTTTTAGCCATCAGTCGATCTCTCCTATAATATTTTCTATAACACCGCCCATGATATTGGCGGCGTTTCTCTGCATTTCAGTAGTAACGTGCGTGTATCGGTCAAGCGTAAAGCTTGCGTTGGTGTGGCCGAGGATTCCCGATAGCGTTTTGGCATCCACTCCCGAGGCAATTGCGTGTGTGGCGAAGGTGTGCCTGAGATCGTGGAAGCGTATGCTCGGCAGCCCTGCCTTTTTCAGTATCCGCTTCAACGTACTGTATGCGAGTGCCGGGCTGATCGGTTCTTCTGTTTTTATAAAGTTTGGGAAAATCCATTTGGATCGGCTTTCCTCTTTTCTAATTTTTAACAGCTCTGCGGTTGAGGACGGCAGTAATATCTCTCGCTCTCCGCTAACCGTTTTCGTATCACCCACATATAATTGTGTGCCGTCTGCAGTCAGCGTTCGCTTTATTTTAAGCGTACCGCTGTCGCCGTCAAAATCCGTCCACATCAAACCGCACAGCTCACCGCGCCGAAGTCCCGTCGTGATCGCTGTGTAGAACAGGTCATGCCACAGCGGTTCTTGTTTGATGGCTTCCATAAATCTGTCGAGCTGCTCGTCATTAAGAATGTTCATCACCGCACCCGATGCTTTCGGTATTGTTGTACTCTCTGTTGGATTTTTTACGATCAGATGTTCTCGCAGAGCGTATTCCATCGCTTCGTGAAGCACCATATGCACGCTTCTCACAGTTGAATCGGACAAGCCCTTTTCACCGTCCGCGCCTACTCTGAGCCTACCGTTCTTTTTTAAGGCATTGTACATTTTTTGAATATCGGCAGTCGTTACCGCATAGATCTGCTTTCCACCGAGCTGAGGCTTGATATAGTCTTTTATAATATGCCGATAGCCCTTAAGTGTGCTTGGTCTTAGCGTGAATGCCATATGCTCGTCCAGCCATTTATCAAGCCATGCGCCGAGCGACATACGGCTGTCCTCGGTAAGATTGACTCCCTTGAAGCTTTCTCTGTAGGAATTGAGCTTAGAGGTCAGCTCCTTCTGCGTACTCGCAAGCACGGTTTGATAGATCGGCAGACCGTTCTCCTTGTGTCCTACGACGATTCTGCCTTCCCATCTGCCGTCTGTCGTTCTCTTTCTGACCATACCGTCACCCGAAGGTCTGCGTTTTGGCATTACATCACTCCTTTCCTGTTTCAGTACAACACAATACCACAAGACTTCATATATATCCAGCGTTTTGGCAAAAAATTATCACCGCAGACACATTTACCAATGTAGTCCCTGCGCTTCTCTCTTTTGCCGTATCTCTCTTTTGAGCTTTGAATCTATCTCGCCAAGCTTCATCTGCTCGTCCTGCTCCGCGGCATCGTCCTCGAAGATACGGCTTGCGTAGTAAAACAGATTGACTATACCCATGACGAGCTGATAATTGCGGTTGCTGTTATAATGCTTGATTGCCGCTTTGGCATAGCTATCTCCCTCGTTTGCCGCGCTCTCGATATGCTCCTTGAATTTTTCAAAATTATTGAACCGATAAAGATATAAGATACCAAGCTGAGTCCGCGCCCAAGTATCACGCTCGGCTGCACCTTCAAGCCAAGATAACGCTTCTTGCTCTTGTCCTTCTTCAAGCAACAGCTTTCCGTATGCGTACATTGCTGCAGAAAATCCGCGCTCCGCGCTTCGCTTCAGATACTCACGCGACATCTCGGGATTCTTATCCTTCAGATATTTGCTATATTCATATTCCGCAGCATCCATGCCTGCTTCCGCCGCCTGACGAAGATACGAATATGTGTCGCTTGAAAGCTCCGGCTTCATAACTCCGTTTTTGTATAAGCGATAGAGCGAATACTTGGCGAAGGAATTGTCCAGCTCCGCCGCTTCCTTGAACCAATATTCCGCTTCCTCGGGATCGCTTTCAAGATATTCGATACCGAGACGAAACATAGCGTAGGAATTATTCTTCTCGGCAGCAAAGCCAAGATAGGTCATGCCCATATCCTTGTTCTGCTTCCAATAGCGACCTCGGCACAAACAGTCGCCAATAAATGCTTGGGCATAGGAATTTCCCTTGCGTGAAGCATCGAGCAATACCGTCCACGCTTCATCGTGCTTTCCTTCCGCTAACAGCTCCTTTGCTATCTGCACATTCGTTTTTCTGAACGCATTTGGCTCGTAGCTATAATGACCGTCGTAGTCTGCCATATCGGGAATGGCGGTAATATCCATTGCAAATTTCACAACAGAATTCCGCAAGGACTTGAACACATCGTTTTTCTCGATAGGCTCTTTCGGTGGCATGATATCGGTGTAGGTACGGTAGATCTCGCACTGACATTGATACCACAATTCATACAACTCTTGAATTTTTTCGTCCTCAGCAATGCGTTTTACGATAGCATCCACCTTGGCTTTCGTATGCCTGTCGAGGTATCCGTATTGCTTTTTGCCTTTGACGGTTTTCATTCGCGCGGCAAGCTTTACGAGCATTTCTTCAAGTGTCGGATCGTTGAAAGCGGCATCGTTAATTTCCGCAACGATCTCTTGCATACGGTTACGGAAACCTTGACGGATATGATCACGATGCTCGGTCTGCTTTTTATAAACACAGTAATTCTCCTGACGGAAAATATCCCCTGCCATCGTTTTCTTGATATTATGAATTCCCGTTTTATCAAGATAGGCTTCTCTTGGTCTGTCCGACCACACGAGCATATGCACATGCGGATTTTTATCTTTATTGTGATAGGCGGCATACCAACGTAGATGGCTTGGAGCGATATGCATTTCCTTTGCGATATCATTCCGGCGAGAGCGCAGAAGCTGCATCCATTGCTCCGCGCTATTATATCCGAGCCGTTCAGCATCCTCACGCTTTAGAGAAAAGATAAGCCCCCACACATTGCCGTCTACCTGATCTACCTCATCGCAGATTTTTTGCATATCGATCTGAACACCCTCGTCCGAGAACATTCCGTGTGAGCCCTGTCTTGCATCCATATACTCAGCCAACCCACTGCGAGAAAGAATTTCAACACCGTCGCGCGTGGCAATATATTTTGCGTAACCACCGCGCGTTTTTCCTTCGGGCGTTCTCGACACAGGCGAGTAGTACGGGGCTTTGAAAATCAGCTTTGCCATAGAATTTTAATTTAGAAAGGCATCGGTCACGCTTAGATTTCCGTTCGTAGCTCTGACCTCATCTATTGCATCCTGATATAATTTTTTCACTTGATAATCTTCAAGCTCCGTGGTACTTGCCAACAGATGCGCAAGGAAATTTTGTTCCACCGCAAGCTTGAACAACATTCTTGACATACGGTTCTCGCTGTCACGGAGCTTTGCCGTAATGACCTGCTCCAAGGCAGGCGTTAGGAAGGTTTCACTATCTCCGCGCTCAAGCCATTGCAGATAAAATTCAATACTCGCGCGGATGAAATCGTTGCGAGTTTTGAAGCCGTGCTTCCTTGCTTTCTCGGTATACAGCTCCCATTTATAATCTTCAAGAGAGACACCGCGCGAGGTCATTCTCTCTTCCTGTTTGCTTACTGTCATATTTTCTTCCTTTCTGCTGTTATTTCCATAAGACTTGCGAAAAGCCTTGCCACGCCTGACTTTTTCGGCACACAAGACTTGATTTTTCTAAAATACGTAAATCAAGACATTTTACTATTTTTAGAAAAGCGTAAAAATCCCTTGTAATCCCTTGCAAACGGCGTTGCCGGTTGCTGTTCGACCGCTCCTTTGGCGTGTCGAAGACAAGTCTTTATCCTGCTCCGAATAGTACCGCTCGAAATTCTTGCAAATTCCTCGAACACGTACTATTCGCCTGAGGCTTTTCGGTTGTGCTTTCTATCGTAATTCTCAATATCTCGCTGTGTCTGCGCTCTTGCAAGGCTCGCATAAAATTCCGCTTCCTCACGTTCCTTTTGCCGATCAAGGAGAGGCTGCAACGGCTCTATCGTAATCTTCATACAGCCGTTTTGCACCCGTCCCGTCTTGCTTTGCACCATGGTCTGATACATAGAAATAAATCCTCGGCTCTCAAGCGATTTGAGATACTTCGCTACCGTATTGTTGCTCATTTTCAGAACCGCGCCGATGGTAGAATATTTTGCGATACAGGTAAAGGTTTTACGATCCTCTATGTGCATCAGATATGCGTAGAGAGCAATTTCCTCGGCGCACAAATCGAAATAAAAAACAGCTTTCGGCAGAGGAAAGAAATTCCCTTGTGCGTAAGTGTCGAAGTTATCCTTGAGCTTTTTATTGCAATAGGCTTGGTAGTGTTTTCCCGCGAAGGAGATGGAGCTTGCGTTTTTGATACGCATGACCTCGTATTTATTTTCTTCTCTGTCGGGAAACCAAAGGCGGTTTACGAGTACAATTAAAATCACAAGCGACAACTCCCACGGATTTTTATACGTGAGTTTATATTTCTGAACAACTTTTACAAGATCCTCTGCGGTCAACTCGTCAATAATGAGATCCTGCACCCTTGATCTGCTAAGGCGCACATCCTCAATCCAAACAACCTCGGCAACCCATAGGAGCTGCAAGGCATATTGCAAATACAGAATTTGAATTTTATCCTCGTACAGATTTTTAAACTCTGCGCCGAAGAATTTGTTTTTTATAAATCTCAACGGCGGCTTGTATTTATAATACGATTTCAATTTTTCTTTCTCGGTCACGCACCACACCTCATTTCTTCTCGGATTTTTTCTCCACCCACTCAATGAACTTTTCTTTGTAGATCACCACGCGCCGCCCGATCTTGAAGGACGGAAAATCCTTTTCCTTCATCAGCTCATAGGTCGAGGAGATGGAGATTCCAAGCACGTCCTTCACGTCATCCGCGCACATGATCGCAGGCAATTCTTCAAGGCTTTTATAACGGCATTTTTCCATTTTGTTTTTCCTTTCTGCTTGTATTTTAAGAATAAAAAAGAGTGAGCAACAGAAAAAGCAGAGCCTACACTCTGTACTAAATCTGATGCTCACCCTTGATCTCGGATTCACAGCCGAGAGGACAGCTCACTATCAATTGTCAAATGGCGACGGCAGAAGAAGAAAAAGATTTATTATCCTCTGCCAACGAACAAACCGAATCTATAATAGCGACAACGCTCCTACATTTATTACACTGCGCAAAGCGTCCGACATAATCCTCGGCTGCGAGTTCGGTCTTATACATTTTCTTATCCGCGGGATTGCTTGAATACAAAATAATTCTTCCGCATCTTGGGCAATCCGCGATGGGGATTTTCTTCATCCACTCACCTCGCTATTTCTTAATAAAGCTATGCATCACGCATACAGCAACTCCTTGTACCTGAAGATTTTTTACTTGGATATCGGGATAGGTATCCTTATCCTCGTTACAAGAGCGAAGGATATATCTGTTATCCTCGTATGCAAGTTCCTTGAGATTGTTGAGTCCGTTATAGAGAGCAACAACGTAATCGCCGATGTTTGCGGTGTTCTGTTTTCGGATGACAACGTAATCTCCCTGATGGATTCCGGCTTCAATCATAGAGTTTCCCTTTGCAATCAGAACGAAGAACTCACCAGTACCGACGAGTGACTCGGGCAGACGAACATACTCGATGACTTCTTCGACCTCCTCTTGTCCTGCTCCGCAGGCAACGTATCCAAGCACCGGGGCTGCGTGATGGATCGCTTCCTGATCGATTCGCTCGGTCGTGATAGAGTGTCGACCATTGTAGTCCAGTTCTCCCGATTCCTTCAAAGCAAGGAGATAGCGATGCACCGTGGCAACGGCAATTCCCGTTCCTTCGGATATTGCTCGCACAGTTGGAGTCTGTCCGTAATCGCTGTAATACTCGTTGATATATTCCACGATCACGCTTTTCTTGGAGTCATCTTTCCTTCTCATAATAACCTCTCATGAGCTTTTGCATAGCAAACGGTTTGTGAAACATTTTGTTTCGTAATGGTATTCTAACATACTTTCAGGGATTTGTCAAGAGGTTTGTGAAATATTTTGTTTCAGAATTTCTAAAAACGCTTTTCTTTGATTTGTGGCGCAATTTTTGAGAGGCTATTTTATTTGCTGGTTTCGCCGAACAATACGCAAATCCCCACCGATAATTTTCGGTGGGGACAGCTTTTTAATGAATAGTTCCCTTATGTATTAGGCGTGCCCTCTCTAAATTTAGAATAAAGGTCAATATCTTCGAGCACGGCGTTCTTATAGCTGTCTATCGTTCCCAGCGGAATCCACACGATTATCGAATTCTCCAAATCGCAATCCATAAAGGTCTGCGTTCCGATAAACGAACTCGTTTCCGTTCCTGTAAAGACGACGTTTTGAAGCTTCATGCAATCGTAGAAAGCCTCATCACAAATCGTTACTTTATGACCGATTGTCAGCGTGACTAAATTCAACGTACCTGAAAAAGCCTTGCTCGAAATCATCGTCACAGTCGCGGAAAGCGCAAAGCTATCTCCGAGCTTACTCTTCGGATAAGCAATCAGTACCGAACCGTCTTTGCTGTAAAGCACGCCATCAACAGTTGAGAACACTGAATTCTCCTCTGATATTTCAAAGCTCTCAACACTATCTGCTACTGCTTCTTTATTATTAAAGAATCGCAGATCATTCGGCAACACAACAGTTTTTATGCGTTGATTCTCCAAGCCCTTCCAAGCACTGCTATTTAAGGAAATAATATTTTTTCCATTGTACATAGATGGAAGTACGACTTTTTCCAATGCGAAATCAGTTGGAATTTCAATCAATGTTATCTCATATTCACCCGAGGGTAATTCTTTCAGATAATACGTGATTCCCGTTTCTGTATCCGTATAAACAATTTCATAGTACTGCGTTACGCTTCTGTAAGCATCATTCTTGCTTATAAAGGCATCGTAGTTTGCGTAGGACACGAATATTTGTGTGGTTTCAGATATCTTACAATCATGTGCAATGTCTATCTTCGGGCAGCCGTCAAATGCAATCATTGTTAGGGACGGCGTGTTTTTGAACATATTCCTTGCTTGCAAGTCCTGATTAAATCCCGATCCGAATGACACCGAAGCAAGACTGGTACAGCCCTCAAAAATACCCGCGTTAGAATAATTAGAACTGTTATATAACTGAATATACGTAAGACTTGGGAATGATAGTGATACTAAGCTTGTGCAGTCTTTGAAATGTCCTCCGACGCCGCTTCCGTTCGTTTGACCTCCCTCTATTCTTTGCAATGCGTTCAAATTAAGATTAAAGAGTGAGGAACATCCATTGAACGCGTGTTGCTGCAAGGAGATCGCGTTTGGAAATTCAGCGCTTTTCAACGCGGTGCAACCGTAAAAGGCATATTGACCGATATCATTGTTTACACCCATAGCCGATATTCCGCCTAGTGTAGTATTTTGATATGCAAAATATTTCGGAATATCTTTTATAGCTACAGGAAGAACAAGCGATCTGCCTTCAAAGTCAAACTTACTTGCAACACCGTTTAAGACACCTGTTACCTTGTACGTTTGCCCATTAAGAATAAGGCTTTTTTGAAGAGTGTACTTCCCTTCTACCAACTCATCGGCGAAAAATCCATTTAGAAATGCCAAAGTAACGGTATTTGCATCTTCTCCCTTTATGTAAATACGGAATGGGATCTCCTCTTCTTCAGCAGTCCACTCTCTCCAGATCTTATCGTACGTAATCTCCGTACCGTCAGAGCGCAATATAATGATATCGCTTGGATCATAAGCTGATGAAAAGCTCTTACCCGTCGTATACGTCACAAGATAGATCTTGTCGTTTGACACACGGAAAATAGATACTTTATCTGTTCCCGTGTAACTTCCGAGATTTCCGTATACAGCACCCTTAAAGCCGCCATTCCACGAAGCGTTACTCGTTGTATGAACAAAGCTTGGCATATTGATCCACCAAAACGGACAGTCATACAAGGCGTTCTTCCCCAGGTATGTCACTTTGGGAGCGTTTAAGGTCTTAAGCGTACGATTTCCTTCAAAAGCGCTTTCTCCGAGAGAGGTTGCTTTAAGTAAAGAGATGTTGACGATCGAACAAGCTCTAAAGCCATTTTTGGGAACTTCTGACAAGTTTGGAACATAAACGGTTGATAGTGCGGAAGCACCATAAAAACACTCTTCTCCCATTGAGGTGAGCTTTTCTGAGGAAAAAGCTGTCAAAGCGGTACAGCTTCTAAAACAAGACGTTCCCAGGCTGACTACGTTCGGCATATGGACCGTCGTTAGCTTTGTCAGTCCTGAAAAAGCAGAGTTTCCAACCGTTTCAAGAGATTCCGCAAATACCTCAGTCAGAACCGTACAACTTACAAATGCAGAATTTCCTATCGTCTTTAAAGACGGCGCGTTTATAGATACGAGAGCCTTACAATTATAAAACGCAGTATCACCGATTTCAACGAGCAACGAACAGTTGATCTCTGTAATAATGGTATTGTTGTAAAAAGCATTATTTTCAATTGTTTTCAGAGAAGGAAAATGCTCGTCATCTAAATATATACCATATGTAGTGTTCTTCAACGCTCCGTCTTTAATGACGGTAACGCTTCGCGCGACTATTTCGACCGCGTTTGCGTCACGGTTATAAGCCGTTCCATTTCCTACAATACAAGAAGTAAGCTCTTCGAGACCGCCGAAATCAATAACATTTATATTTCGTGTAATATGTACATTATCGTGCCCATTGCCCTTATTCGGCTCTTTGAGAAATACCTTATCTTCAATATGTCGAATATGTTCACCAAAATAAAGATTACAGTTTATGTACGTACCGCCTTGGTATGTTCCAAGGTGAGTAGTAAAGAAAACCCGCGTGTCCATTTCGGTAACTTTAACCATTCTATCTCCGTCTTTAATTACGTTTGGAAGATAGTATTCACCTGTTATCTGATCATCAAAACACGCAATAATTCTTGCTCCGCCAGTAACTTCCTCATACAAATAGTCTGCTGGAATATATTGTACACCGGAATCTGTCTTTTCAAAGCGATAAGGAGCAGCCCAACGATCACAAATACCTGTTGTATCGTCCAGCTTTAAATATTTTGCTGCACCTGTATAGTTTACGGAGGCCTTGGTATGTACGTAAGTACCAAGAGAAGAAATATGGCTGACGTAAGATTCGTATCCCGTGGGAACAATAATCTTTATAAAGTGTGACCAGTTATAAAACGCGCCGTTTGCTCCATACTGCAAAACATTTGGAAGACTGCCGGGGATCTCAATACCTTGTGGAAAACCGTCAAAGTTTACGACATAATTCAGAAATGATTTTATATCGTATGCGTCACACTGATTGGTATAAAATGCGTTCACAGATTCACCGTGAACTCCGCTCCATCCCTCGCCTTCAATAACCAGCGTAGTTTCAAGGAAGTTCAGAGATTTCGACTGAAGAAAAGCCTCCTGACCCAAAGAATACAGCTGTGGCATACGAACCGCGTAAATACCCGTACAGTTCTTGAATGCATATGAGCCAACGTGTGTAAAACCGGGAGCATACACCTCGTATATTGCTTTGCATTCTGCGAAAGCATAACTACCGATTTTAGAATTCGAAGCATCAACACCCAAAACCTGTTCGATGCCCGTACATTTTTCAAACGCATGAGAACCAACATTCACCGATCCGCTAAAGGTAAGCGCACCTGTAATTCCCGTACAGTTATAAAACGCGTAATCGCCAATATCCTTCGCACTTTTGAAACTGAGCACCGCCGAATTGTTCGTGTTCTTGATCATACCGTAAAAAGCATAATCATCAAAAGAATTGACTTTAAGGGTTTTTATCTCCCCGTTCTCGCGGTATGAAAACTCATTGAAATCAAAGCTACTGTATTGATTTGCCTCTTGTTGCAGATTTTTATGTTCATTGGTGTAAATAAAATTACCACCAACATAAACCGCCATCTCGCACACATCGTCGCTTATAACTCTGATGAAGTAATCTCCGTATTTTTCCGCATCTAAGAAGAAGCGGTGATGATACGAAGGATATTTTGCTCTTAGTGTCGTCAGCGTAACGTCGTCCACAACGAAAATAAATTGCTTTGCGGGAATTAAATTATTATATTCCGCGCCGCTCTGCATCAAGTGAAGATACTTAATAAGAAGATTTCCGTTTGTATCAGTAAATGCGTTTGCCTCGATCGTAGAGTACGAGCTTTGCAGGGTAACCTCGTCCAGAGCTGTACCCTCAAATGCGTTTGCCGAAAGAGTGGAGTCATTCGGAAGCAATAAATACTCAAGCCTGCTCAACGAAGAAAACGCCTTCGCGGGAGTCACACCATCTCGAGAGTGAGCGCCGCTGAGATCCAATTGAACTAACGAGCTATAAGTTTTAAGAGTATTATAATCCTCTTCTGTTAAAACCTTTCCGCCGTAGCAAACGATCGTAAATTTATGAGCCTCATCAAGATCGTCCCCTTTATACCAATCAAATACATCTGCAAGCGTGGTATCTAATATTGGCTGTCCGGATTCGTCATATCTGTTCGTATATCTAATAATAAACTCATTGGTGGTAAGCACTTCCCCATTATCGTCGGTGAGCAGCTTCTCCACATAGGTTATATTAATATCTTCTTCAATTACATAGTGAATAGGAGCCTTGCTATTATCAACGTAAGAAATCTCCGCGCTGCTATGTACATCTCCGATTTGTCCTCCAAGTCGATTGATCAACCTTGTGTTGCCATGAAATCTTCCGCCATTTTCATCAATATATCTATTTTCATTGTAGCGCATCAGCAGACCGTTTGTCGTCATACCGGGCAGAGAATCTTTATTAAGATATACCTCATCCACAATCCCTGCATTTTCCAGTCTGCTCTGAACGGAAATATTATCAACTGTCTGATCGGTTATCACATGCGCTGTCAGTTCTCCATATGCAACGTTTCGAAAATCTACTGTTTCAATATTGCCATAATTATGAATACTGATCAACGAAACATTTGTATCAGCTATCAGCTTACCAACTTGCGTATTCGAGCTGACTGAAACTCTGGTCGAGTCACCGATCGTCATATCCTTGAACCCTTCGTCTACATCCGACAGATCGCGAATATTAGAAGATGAAATAATCAGTCCGTCGTTATAAGACGCAGAAACATAATATTCGTTTTCAATATAAATATCGCCCTTGCCAAGTTGTGCGTTTCCTGAGCCCACAAGCTCAAGCTTTGCGTTGGGAATATCCACGATCATACTTCCCGAATTACCAATCTTCTTAACGCATATCTTTCCGCCACGTTGCGTATTGATAAGAAAATTACCTCTTTCGGGATAGGATACCGTAAGGTTTCCTTCAATATTCAACGTATGTCCCTGAACATATAATTTCAAAGGACGGTCAATGATAAGATCTCCGTAAAACGTAATGTCTGATTCGAGAAATATTCCATCACCCGGCTTATATTCATTCAGCCTATTTCTCAGCTCGTCTTCTGTACTTACATAGTGTATGTCCCCACCTGCGCTGCCATCAAGACCGCCAAGCTGCGAAACGCAGAAGTTTATATTGAGATCGTACGATTTATTATATTTATTTATGATTCCGTTGTCATGATTTACATATCCGCAAGTCAAACGAAATACGGCAACATCGTCCGTATCCAACCTACTTGTCCGAACATCCGAGTTAATCAAATAAAGTTGTTTATAAAGATCCTTGTTTTCTGTTTTAACAGGGTTATTTTCTCCTGTTGTAAAATATGATTCCGCTTCACGATATTCCTCGGTTACATTTTCTAACCTGTACCAGAAACCGCCAATAACCTCAAAATCAGAGCCAACAACGCTTGCTGCAGCATCATAGCCGTCTACTACAAAGCCAAGTGACACGTCAAGCGGAATAGATCCCTCATTTTTCTTGATCACGTAAAAAACATCATCTTGAGCGCTCCCGCCACTCAGATCCATAGAAAAGGAATCCAATGTAGTAAGCTTTGTATATTCTTCGGCAGTATCTTCAGGAGAGGAATATTTCATCACGCTGTTCCATTGTGTGCCATCAAAATGATACTCTGTCAATGAAACGTCAATTTTTCCTGTATTTATATCAGGCCCAACGGCATCGATGGCATTTTTAAACCACGATACTGTAATTGAAACGAGCGAAACGATCATCATAATGCACAACAGTGAAATGATCGCTACTTTACGTCTAAACGCTTTGCTTTTCATCGTTATCCTTCTCTCCTTTCTGGTCATTATCTTCATCATTATCTTCATCATTATCATCAACGTGTAAAATTCTTGCTAATCTGTATATTTCAGAAGCAATAAGTATCAGTAGCGGTAATAGTATCAAAAATATAAACCCGGGCGTAGAACTCATCAATCGGTATATAAATCCAAACCCCACGGTTTTATACTTCATGATACTTAAAACATCACTCTGAGTAATGCTTGGATCTTCAATATTGTTCGCGAGTCCTTTGGTCGTAATACTCAATTCACCATTAATCTCTTCTACTTCTATGACCTGATGGGTAACCACTTTTCCTTCAAGCGATCCTTCCCTGCCTAAAAAGGTGATTATATTCCCAGTTTCTATTGGCTGTCCCTTATATTGTTTAGACAGTATTACATCACCAACAGATAACTCAGGTTCCATACTTGGACTTACAATAACATAAAATTGATATCCAAAAAGAGCGGGATTTCTCCCTGACATCTTAAAGATCATAACAAAACACATTAAAACGACTTCCAGAATAATAAATGCTACCACAAGACACTTTAATGTTTTCTTTACGATATTCTTTGCCTTCATTATTTCTCCGCACGAAAAGTTCCTATTACAATATTTTTGTTTTGATACTCGTTACCAACCTCACTGTCAAGCATTATATAACAGTTAAGCTCAACGTAATCCGACTCTCCTGTAGGTGGGATTTCAAGTGTGTCAAACAACGGTATCAAATATTTTCCCGTCCCCGTGAAATACACGCTATCAACACAAAGGTACTTATAAACAGAAGGAAATGCAACCGGTTTGTTTATATATCCCTCTCCGCCGCGGGCGCTGATTGCAACAACATCAAGCAGCGTTCCTGTGGGTGAATCCTCGCTAATATCAGTTATGTTGGGTGTCGTTACAACATTGTCGAGCATCAAATTTATTCTTACCAATGATTGTGTTCTGTTTCGAAATCGAAGTCGGAAAGTCCTCGCTTCCCCGGGAACAACGTTATTGATGATCAATGATTGGTTATTCTCTATTTTCACATAGTCACCATTTTCATTAACTCCCCAAACTTCTATATCTATATCGGTAGGAGAGATCGTTAGCTTGTTTTCACTGTCCTTGCTATAGTCAACATTGATATAATTTACAGTATCAATGGTTTCTTGTATCATCCAACCAAAACTGATAGTAACTCCAAAAGCAACGGTGTATAGTGCCAGCATCATAACGGAAAGTATCTTTTTTTTCATGATCCTTCCTCCGTAACAACATATGATGCGAACTTTATCAGCACATCCAAATCTTTATTTACAATACCTTCGTTACAGTATTCATCTTCGCCTTCAAGCCAAATTCTCACATGAATAGCGGCTGTTTTTCCCGCACCTATAACAAACAAACATTTTTCAGTATTTTTAGTTTTCGTACCATCTTCGAGCACGTCATAACCATTGTAGTCGGAAAGCAGTGCTACATCTTCCGCCCTCAATGTAGCAATAGGAGCTGTGTTCTTTATGCCACTTTGAGTTTCTGCATTATAAGACGAATAATATTTATAATATTCTTCTGAATTCTCCCCCGTAGGCATCGGACTGACTGCCGTATAAGTGCGATTACTTCCGTCTGCACTAAATAGTCGCGCCGCTCCGTTATCAATACTGATCGCCACACGAAGAGCCTTATGCGCCACATCGTATTTTTCATCATTCACTTTTGACGCATCCGCAAGCGCTATATGCGAATCTTCGTGAAGATAAATATATCTGGCAGAGCTGTTATCTGCTTGAATGTAGAACGTAATATCAATAAAACCGTAATTATCCCGTGCGGTTTCCATTGTAGTCGCAGGAAGCTGCTGAAAGGAATACGTTGCGGGATCGTCGGTATAATTCAATCTGAAAAAAGTAGTCGATGCGCCCGTTACGTTTGATACAGGCTTCAGAGCAAACGCTCCCTGTATTCCCAATATTTCGTTTATCGTCTTAGACAAAACGCCTTCGGAACCAATATTCTCATCCATTTTGAAAACAAGAGCACCGCTGGTCGCTATCGTTATACCGTCATCTCCAGAATAAATATAAGGAGACCACTCTCGTTTTAGCCATGAATAAGTAGCATAGGTACAAAGCAATACCATTATAAGCAAAACAGAAAGGATCCGTATAATGCTTAATATATGCTTAGCCTTTTTTTTGTTAATTTGCATTTTATAGATCCTCCTTCATTCATTATTATGATTGATCATTCCCTAGTGGTGTTACAGCATATTCCTCTCTATCAACACAGTAAACTACACCCGCTTTATATGCAACAGTCTCTTTTTTTCTTACGTAAAATTTTGACGTATCATCAAATATTACGTTTTTAAGTGTTTCATTGCTATACGCAGACCAATCGATACCGTTTATCGAATATACAAGATCGGTTGCCGCATCAGAACCGTAAAACAGTCCGTCTTCCGTATATTTCAATTCTTGCTCTTCGGGAGTATCCTTGACAATTCCCGAAAAAGCAAATTTATATACCATATCTCCACCGTTAAGTGCCGCATTTGCTTCTCTGTCCGTACCCTCAATCCAAATTCGAATAATAAGTTCTTTTTCTTCTAATTTAGAACCGTCAAAGCTAAGAATTGGCTTGTTCATTCCTATGGTTGGAGGTATCATGATACCATCAGCATTTTCTACAGTATCCTGCGATTGCGGATTACCAATAATGATTGACCCGCTAAGCATATCTTCGATAGAATACATATGATTCTCCATTTCGTCCTCATTTAATCTAAGATATCCATACGCTTCTCTTTCTCCGGTTGTGTTAATATGCGGGATCCCGTTCGCGTCATAATAAAGCTGCGTCTTGTCGTTAGGGATCCACAAGCTTCTTAACACCTCTACGCCTTCTGCCACCTCAACGAAAGCCACTCTGGTTGCCGCTGCGATGTAATCGGCGGAAAGTTCAGAATTAAGCGGACTTGGACGGGTATAAGCTGATGTGCCGCCTTCACCTTGAACTTTGGTTGTCTCTTTAGGCGCAACATACGAGGCGCATTTCCCATCTTTTATCGTTCCATCCAAATAAAGATCCAATGCCGTTGCTGAACGAACTTTGAGTCTTAAGGTGATAAAATACGGATCAGATTTTCCTGCCTCCAAGGTATTAACGTGTTCAAAGGCATCTTTATTACCCAGATCCACTTCATCGCTGTCACTTAAATACCTTGGAAACCAAAAATCAATACCGTCGCCGGAAACGTCCGCATATTGCGTAATATTAGGTGTCATTTGCAGACTCGAACCCCAAATTTCACCATCCATAGATATTTCCACTCTCGCGTCTGCCGTAATACTGATGTCGTCCGTCGGCGCTACCTCTACCTTCTTGTTCGTAACAAACCATGCAACTGATGTCCCCGTAATCGCAACCGCAATAGCGATGTATAAAACAAGCGCTATCTTAATCATTTTCTTATGATTGCTAAAAAAATTATTTTTTTGTTTTTCCATATTTGTCCCCGCTCACTCTGCTACCACACCGGATGTAATAGCAAAACAGATATTCGCATCTATTCGTCCTTCAGACATTGAGATATCACACTCTCTGTCTGTACCTTCAAGCCACACTAAAATATTCATATTATTAACTCCCGGCTTCAATTGAGCTATTTGAGGACAATTTGCTTCGGTTATATCTCCCCAAATATAAACGATTCCGCTCTCCGAATCTATATAATTTCCTTGCGGTTGATTGCCCGTAACTATAATATCAGAATTTGCCGAAGAAGCTTTCGTTCCATCGTTGTCATGTCGAAATATATATTGACTTTCACAAACTCCGTCTTTTAACACTCGATAACCATTTTCGATTGTTAATTGAGTGGTCGCATTTGGTATCCAAATACACTTGATATCTCCATCTTGAATAATGGCTAATCTGACCGCCGAACAAACGTTATCAGGAGAGTATCCATATTTTCCATCATTGTTATCGGAAGCCGGACGTACATATGTTTTATTTTCCGTAAAATCCAAATATAGCCCAACAAATCCCTCTACCGAAAGAGTAAAATCAAGACGATACATATAGTTCGGAAATTCGCTTATATCAACACGTTCAAATTGAGTTTGGCTGGGTAGCTCATCATACACACCGGAACCCTCTAATACCTCTTGCGTCTCATAGACAGGAAGAAAAAATTTCTCGCCGTCTCCGGTTATTGGTTTCAACGTGAAGGTACGGTGCCAATCTTCATTGACATTTTCTCCCCATACCGTCGGCGCAGAAATTTTGAGGTTATAAGAGCTTTCCACATTGACATCAAACAAATGCGTTCTGTTGGGTTGCTGATATAAAAACCATGAATAACTAAGCGAAACAACCGCAAACAACAACGAAGCGATCAACATAACACTAATGATAACTGAACGTTTATATTGCTTTCTAATTCCCGCCATTGCTTCGCCTCCTTTTTCTTATTTTGTTACACTGCTTTTCATTTGTTTTCGTTTCTCTCGAGCCTTTTTGCGATTTTTCTTGCGTGATCCATCATAAACGTGCTTTTGAGGTTTAGGCGGTTGTTGCTTTGCCTGAACTTTGATATCGTTATTTTGAGTAATCTCATCCAAATTTGCAAATTGCATACGAGCTTGCTCTGTCACAACCGATGGTCTGTCTGCATCAACCGTTTCCGTTACCGTGTCAGCAGCCCCAACTCTTTCTTCCTTTGGTTTGGATTTGTTCCGTTTTTTTACCAATACACTCGCAAGAAAACTCTTTTTCTTTGCATCAACAGTTGACCCTTCGGCAGTTGCTTTGCGCTCGGCTTCTTCACGGGCTATACGCTCTACTTCTTCACGAGCCGCGCGCTCGGCTTCTTCGCAAGCTATACGTTCCGCTTCTTCACGAGCCACACGCTCGGCTTCTTCACGAGCTATACGTTCCGCTTCTTCACGAGCCGCACGCTCCGCTTCTTCGCGAGCTATGCGTTCCGCTTCTTCACGAGCCGCACACTCCGCTTCTTCGCGAGCTATACGTTCCGCCTCTTCACGAGCCGCACGCTCGGCTTCCTCTCGAGCTATACGTTCCTGTTCAAGACGCTTTCTTTCTTCACGTTCAAATTTTTCTCGTTCCTTTTGAGCCCTAATTGCCTCTCGCTCAAGGCGTTTTGCTCTCGTTTGATTTTGCTTTGCGATATACTCCGTATCTGTATCTATAGCACGTTTAAGTATATCTCTAACCTTTGCAAACTCAGCCTGACGCTTTTTCTTCTTTCTGTCGATCTCAGTGAGGAAAATACGGCGGATCTCATCAATTTCAAGATCATAACTATCAATAATTTCTTCTATACTCGTCTTTACATTAGGACTCGTCTGAGCACGACGCTCTGCATAGTCGCCAATATCCTCCGTTTTGTAAGAGACGTTTTTCTTCATTACAACGTATTGAAGCGCTGCCATAGCAAAGAGATTGGATATATATTGTTCGGAAGGCTCGGTAGTCCTTTCAACAACATTAACGTCAAAGCCAACCTCTTCATAGCGTTCAATAAACCCCCAAAGATCAACACACCTACGGAAATTTTGGTTTTTGGTCAACACGTTCGTCATCGTCAACGGAGGGCGAACCATAGCGCAATCCTTTAGTGATTTTATAAGCGCAGACTCTTTAAAAGTATAGAGTATTTTTCGAAGTCGCTCTATCCTTTGTAAAGAAGTTAAATTTGATACATCAGCTCCAACTGCAAGCTCTTCACTGCTGACTTCAACATGAGGCGTTGAATAATTCATCGAAAAAGCATATGATATCTCATCATGTCCGGCAGAGCAACTGCCATCCATCTTGATTTCATATTTATCCGCCACCTTGCTCCCCGACATAAGCGTTTGCAACCGTTTGTCAAGAAAATACTCTAATTTAAAAAGCAAGGTATATATAAAGCGGTTTTCGTAGGTATCAAAGCTTTCTTCTTTAACAATGTTAAGTATTTTTTGAGGAGTTACGTTACCGTTTTCCACCTTAGCGATCATATTGGTATGTGTCGCAAGGTGCCTGACCGCTTCGGTAGATATTCCGCGAGCCATTTCAATTGGAACGATCTCCTCAATATTCTTAATATATCTGTTCGGATCACGAATAATATTGTCAAGAGGAATGATGGTCTGCTCAATTGCCTCTACCCAGCGCAAGTCGATTCTTCTCTCTACATACTTTTCACTCAAAGCTATATTGGCAGTTCCGCTTCGAAGCATATTATCGAAATAAGCGTAAAACTCATCCGACTTGATCTCGCCAAGGAAATCCACCGCAAATCGGGAATATAATTTTTCAATTTTTGAAATGTCTGACATCCCGAAATCCTCCCTCAGTCAAAATTAAACTATCTTCTTAAGTCTATTCAGATAAGCTTTGGCTTCCTGCATATTTTCCTCTCCGAAGAGTTCGGACAAATATGCAATCAAACCATCTATTTCATCACGGATAAATGCGAGATTCAATCCTTCAAATTTACGAAGTATCTTATTTGTAAGCACATAATCCACTCCGTCGATTTCTGTTCCACCGCAAGCAACATATGAAGGTACGAAATCTCGCAGCTGCTTTACAATACGGTTACCGAATGCAAGACGGAAATGCTGTATTACGTAGTCATCCAAAAGCTCCAATTTTTTCAGTGTTTCCTCCGATACCTTATACTTCTCTTTCGCCTCCTCAAACATTTGCTCTATGTGGCTATAAGAGATATGTAAATGATCCGTATCAGGCGCATCAAATTTTACACCCTTAGTATCAATATTGATCGGAATTGCTCGGTCATAGACCTTATCGGAAATTGCAAACGTAGAGTCATCGTTGTTAGCAGTTCCGATAAACCACATATTTACGGGCAAATGGAAACGACCGTTTTCAATATGCTTAGGATCGCTGGGCCAACCCGACGGAACCAAGTCAACGATCCAGTCATCCTTAGAAGGCATTTCAAGAATAGAAAGCATTTCCGCAAAGTAATACTCTACTCGCGCGATATTCATCTCGTCCAAAATTGTAAGATATACCTTGTCAGTATAGGTTGCTTCATACATCCTTTTAAGCACTTCGGTTTCAGAGAAGCGCTTGGTAAATTCATTGAAGTAACCAAACAGCTCGGATCTATCTCGCCAAGAAGGCTGCACGGAAGCGATCTGCGTATCGTTTTCCATAAATTTTCCCCATGCATACGGCAGAGATGTTTTACCTGTACCGGAAATACCTTGTAAAATAATCAATCTCGTTGAAGAGAAAGCGGCAAGAAACAACCTAATCACGCGAATATCATAATATAATCCCATACGTGTACATGCGAAATTTCTAAAGCTTTCGCATATTTCTTCCAAAGTAACGTTCGTATCAAATACTTCCGCTTCCCTGTCGTAATCTTTATATTTTTCATCAACCTGCGTAAGCTTGAAGAATCTGCTTTCTCCATCTTTAATCACATTGGCATCAGAGCCAGATTCTCCCGATTCGCCAACATAAGCCCCGTTATATGCTCCTGCCGGTATTACGCCACCTGCCTTGATCGCAAGAATTTTATCTTTTTCTTTCGTCAATCGTATTACTTGCGAATGCAAATCACTAACTTCAGCCAATAAAGCAGAATTGTCGCCGCGTAATTTTCTTTTCCGCAAGCTCATACGTATCAACACAATTACCGTCATTACAATGACAAATATCAGAGCTAAAAGCACAAGCAAAGTCAGTATAGCCAAAATCCATCCAAGTGCTCCGAACCCATTACAGTATTCTTCGAGCGCCTTAATATATCCGGGAAGATTTACAATATCAAATAATCCCAGAAAGATATTTGATAGTATCTTCCAAAAACCGCCGAAAAACTGTTTTAACACTTCAAATAAAAACTTAAAATACGATTCCATTATATTCCTTCCGTATTGTCAAGTGGTATTATATCATTAAGCGAAAATAATCGCTTTTGTTTTCCAAATTTGCTATTATGTATTTCTTATTTTTCATCTTCAACAGCATCAGTTTTCGTCACGTCATTAGATGTTGCACTCATCTCTGCTGCCTGTTGTTTTTTTAAATATTCCTGAATAATGGCATCCTTGTCAGCATCCGTAATCTGCTTATTTGATTCAGCCTGTTCGAGTATCTGTTGTTTCTTATGCTCAATAAACAAAACAACAAGACGGTATACTTCCCAACCGATCACTGCCAAAAAAGGAAGAACAATAATCAAAATAAAACCAATCGGCTTCTTAATAAAATCAATAACCCCTCCCAAAGCAGGAATCTTGCCTTGATATACGGCTACAATATCCTCTTGAGATTTTGTATAAGGGTCTACTCCAAGACCTTCCTTATCACCCTTTGTATCGTAGAACTTCGCATCTCCGTACTCATACACCTCTGTTACACGGTGCGTGTTAACAAATTTAATTCCATCTTTTGCATCCCAAAACGACACGACGTCGCCTTTTTCAATAACGGTATTTTCATCCGCAAGCTTACCGATAACGATATCGCCTTTTTCAAACGTACCTGTCATGGAGTCCGACTGTACAGAGGCCATCGTATAGCCAAAAAGATTCGGGACTCCGGTCTCCTTAATTGAATTGTTCGCGATGATTACAAAAATTGAAATCACGAAAATGAGACAAATCAGTACGTTTATCACGATGTCAACAATCTTTTTTGCCTTTTTCATTTTTTTGCCCTCCGTTTTTATAAATTTCTTCCCATTAAAATTGGGGAACTCCTGCACGGGAGCTTCCCCGTGCAGGAATTCTTTTCAGCCTCGATAGCTTTCCGTTCGGAAACGTTTCTATCAGCAATCAAAGACGACTCAATTGCCGATTTTTTAGATGTTATCCTTCAACCTTAGTTGCGTTAAATTTCAATGCAACGCTGAAAGGACGTCCTGCAGTAGAGTTGTTACAATCCGCGTCCTGACCTTCAAGCCAGATAACAATCGTTACCTTGGTAACGGTGTTGGGGGCAAGAGTGAAGTAAGTATCCGCCGTTGCATCACCCTGAGTACTTACAGTCTTCATAGCAGAGGTTTCTGCATCATATGCGGTTTTTGTGAACACTTCAACAGGCTGACATACGTAGTAAGTACCATCGGTAGTAATTGCATCACCGTTCTCCACCAGCGAGTAAGTAATTGTACCTTCACTGTCCGTTCTAGTGTAAATAGCGCGGTTAGCAATCTGATTCAGTGCGTTTTCTGCACTGATCGCTACATAATCAACGTCCACAGTCCACGCAGCAAAGGTTTCGCCATTCGTCGCGGATGTTGCGAGGTAATATTTTCCGTTACCCGTATCACTGAGATTTCCGCCAGTAATAGACGCATTCGAGCTTACGCCGGGAGCCGTATATGTACCATCCGTTCTTGCAGTGGTTTCTTTTACATAGTAATCTCCGGTATATCTGTTATAGTATGCACCAGCTACGCCTGCTCCAACGATTGCTTTATACTCATACGCACCAGTTCCGTCTCCACCATTATATTTTGTATAGTCTGCCGCACCAGAAGCACTATGAGAGGTTTTGTTAGGCTCATATATTGCGACAGTTCCTTGGGAATCTCCGCTAACAAAGCTACCGTTTGCAAAATCGGATGTATTGTAGGATGCTGCGGAACCCGTAACGCTCGACTGCTTTACGAATGCAATTCTTGCGGCTCTGTGGCTATCGCCCGTAGATGCAATCACTTCAGTACCATTAATATTGATAGTCTTTGCAGTCGTCGAAACGTTTCTAAAGTACATATCGAATGTAATATAATTTGTATTAGCAGTAACGCCTTCCGTAGTAAATCCTGTAATCTTATCATAGTTATCATCCAAGGTTGCCTTGTAAAGAGCAATCTGACCGTCGGTAGTTACAGAACCGGACATGGGTGAGAAGGTCAAATTCTGCAAGCTATCTACCGCAGTATACTGACTACCCCAAGTAAATCCATCAGCTGTACTGGTTGCAATCTGAAGACCATCTGCTTCTTCTACGCCGATGGTAATCTGATCAACCGTTGCGGTAGTTCCCGCAGTAAACCAAGCGTATGTTACGCCGGTAAGAGAGATAACGGCTGTTAACAGAGTTGCAACAACGGGCAACGCTGCTCTCTTAAAACTCATTTTCGTTTTCATTGTTTTACTCCTTATTCATAAAACTTATTTATATACATCGTTATATGGCTGTCTTTTTTATGATCCCTAAATGTGTTAAAGTTGCTGTTTTTTACAAGAAGCTTACTAACTGCCTTCTTGTCGGTCAATAGAAAATGTCATTGACATACTAACAGCTCCTCCCTTGAGATTATCGAGGCATTCGGGATCATCGCCTTCTAACCATATAACAAGTGTATATCTAATTGTACTTCCCGGAGGAATATCTTTTCCGGTTTGCGAAAAAATCGTTTTCCCCGCGAACGGAACCGTTCCAACCTCCGGCATCCCATCGGAAGCGAGCTTGGCATACGTAACTTCTTCGCCGTTTCGGTAAAGACGCACACGTATTGCCTCGTCTACGTTTTTAATGGAATTTTTAATTATCATTTCTTCGTGTATATCGCAAGCAACATCACCGGTGTTTTTCAAGTAAAAAGTATAGGCTACGTAATGCTCTCCGTTATGAGAGCCGTCAATCGAGTCTATATTGCTCGGCAATGAGCTGCCTGAGATATTTGTAAGATCACGTATTCCTTCGCAATTTAACGAAACGGTAGAATTCGCAAAATCGGAAGTTTCCGAAAGGGCAATGCTAACGTTTTCACTGTTATCGCTATTACCCCATTTATTATCTGTTCCAACAACACTAATTGTCGCCATACTGTTTTCAACGGCTATATTCGAAACGACGTAAATTGCTGTACCAAAACCCATAGTCACAAGGCAGAAGATCAAAAGCCCCTTCACAAGCATCTGCGCCTTGAATATCTTAGCACCTGTTGAGGCTCCCGTGATAATAAACGGAGATTTGAAAAACTTCACGATCCCCGCACCGAGCTTTTTTACATTTGGCGCAAGATTTTTAAAAAACTTAGGTGTTCCTTTATATATAGCCACTCCGAATTTTTTAAATCCTTGAGGAATGGCTCGCAGTATCAGCTTAAACTCGTCAAAAAATTCCCGAAAGAATTTTCTTATCACAGTGTACCTCCTATGATTTTAACTCCGCTACAAGCTCTTTGTCTGTTATTTCTTCTCCATATCGGAGTCCCGAAGCGTAACGTATTCCCGTACGCACAGCGTTTAATTCTGCGTTCTGATTCTCTATTCCGTCAAGAATCACACGAATACCAAGCCTTTCCGCGATTACGGCAAGACCTGCCACAATACTGCTTGTTTTTGTATCAGTAGCTATCTTTTTTCCGTAAGAGGACTTAAACGTTATACTATCGATTTGATGCTCCCCGACGGACTCGATCAAAGATACTTGATCGCCAAAATCTTCAATTGAAAATCGGCAGCCCATCAAGCTAAATCCATTGATTTTTTCCGCCAGATTGAGTGAAGCATCGTTGATAGACTGCTCGCTCACGCCAAAACACAAACGATTGGCGGGCATACGATATTTGGAGATCATAGCCCCATAATCTTTGAAAAACGTCTTTCTTTCCAGACTATAGGCAGATATCGGGAAAATAATATTCGGTATCTGAATGCCTCTTATGGCTAATACCTCAAGTAAAATGCAAAGCTTTTCAAAAGCAATCTTTTCGAAGCGAAAAACTTGCCCTGTTTTTTCTGCAACCGGGAGTAGCTGTTCCGCACGCATAACGCCATAATAAGGATCGTTTACGATAAGCTTGACTCTGTAAGCTGACACCTTATTTGAGGTGATCTCCATCACTCTCTCATATCGAAGCCCTATAC
The DNA here is from genome assembly GCA_045602385.1 of Eubacteriales bacterium. Lineage (GTDB taxonomy): Bacteria > Bacillota > Clostridia > Oscillospirales > CAG-272 > SVTX01. The sequence goes on from JAZSBL010000039.1 coordinate 26,761, forward strand.
CGTACTGTTCGCGATCGTCCTTACGACTTTTGTCTTCCTGCTTGTGTATGTAATGAACGAAATTCTCCAAAGCTTGAAGATCATCGACCAACGCGGAAACGATACGTCTATCCAAGCCGCGATCAATTCCCTCTTTCACCTTCGCAACAGCACCAAAAAGATCAATCTCTCCGGATGTTCCAACGAACAAAGAATTATCAAACAGATCGATTACGGCACAAAAATTTGATGCAAAAGAAAGATTTTGGACATTCTCCGTCTGATGCGTATCATCAAATTTATGATGTTCGGATAATACGCGATATAAAACCCCACCAAAAGACGTCTCTTTGTAAGCAGAAAGCGTAACCCCGCAAGCTTCCTCGACCAAAGCCACCCCTTTTTCAGAATGGGAATAATACTGCTCAAGCTGTTTTTTGCTTTTACAATGAGCAAGATAGTACGCTTCCTTGGGAATGGAGCCTTTGCCTACATCATGTACAGCCACCGCACTAATTAAATATTCCGGCTTTAAATTTAGTTCAAGAAACCAATCCTCCGTTTGCACACGTTCCAAAACATACATAGCTAATTTACGACAACGCCTTAAGTGCGCCTGAATCGGTTTGGGAAGACGCTTGATCGCTTCATTTATTTTTAATTTAGAAATGTTAGGTAATGTTGCCATATCAAACTCCTCCTTTTATATTTCTATTGCATTCTTTGTTATCACCATTTGTATATATCGCAGTAACATATTTCACATAATTGTCCGCATCCCTTAACATAGAATGCTCTGTTATCAATGGGTACATTTCGCTTATATCTAGTCATGCAACCACAAATCAAGCTCTTTTCATTTTCGTCTTGATAGCTATTTGTTAAATTGCTTTTACTTTGTGCTTTCTTCTATTTTGTTGCAACCGAAAAATCCCATTTTTGTTTTTCCTTTTTTCTTGTTCACTTGATGTTACAAAAGCTTACGCTACACGAATCACGATGCTTTCACCGTATCCTTGAAATATGTCATCATCATGCAGTACAACACATTGAAGATATGCGGTCTGTTTATTTCATTATCTTCAAGCTCCCCGTTATACACCCGAATCGCAAAATCAAACAAAGCTGTAAAAACACTGTGTAATATAGAAGAAACATCCGCTTCTTCTTTGAACATAGGTGCTACCTCGTCAACCATTCCGGCAAAAAGCTTTTTGTGCGATTCAAGAGAGGTTCCTTTAAAATATATTGAATAATAGTATCTGACGTAACAACGGCAACGCTCTTCGTTACCCAAAACAAATTGCCAAGCCATCAAGAAAAATTTATAGAGTTTTTCTTGTATTTGCCCCTCGAAACCACCCACTGCCTTGACTCCTTCTCTGAAGGCATAAAACAATTCGGTATCCAATCGGACAAACGCGCATTCATAAAGATATTCTTTGCTTCCAAAGAAACGATAAATATAGACCTCGTTCATTCTAAAATCAGGTAAATTGCCACTACAATGCGTCAATTCCTTCGTTGTCGCTTTTTCAAAGCCGCCCTCGGCAATAAGATGTATAGCATTTGCTATAAGAAGTTCTTTCACGTCTGCTTCGCGTTTCATTTCGGTCCTCCTCCATTCATTTTATAAACCGATTTCAGACATACAGGATTGTATAGCAAACACTACACACTCTGTAAAAAAAGTTTCCCGCCACTGGGGATTGAGGTAAAAGCATGTGTTCTTTGCATTCAAAAAGCGACATAACAAGAGTTATGTGGTCAAAAAGTGGAAATTGCTCCTAAGAAAGCTTTGAGTCAAAGCATAAATGAGCGCAACAAAAAGCCTTTCGCCGTATTTTTTCAAAAAATTATACGAAAGGTGTTTTTGTTGCGCTTTTGTTTTTATAATTTCTAACGAATTTTCTTAAGGGTCTTGATTTTTCAATTAGTTTGTGGTATAATACTTAGCGTATCAAAATAAAATGTTGATATGTAATATTACATAACTCTTGTTATGTTATTTTGAAGGCTACATAACTCTTGTTATGTGGTCTTTGGTCTCGGTGTGTTCGCATCGGGATTTTTTCTTTTATATGATGAGCTTCATGTGCTCCATCTTGCGCTTGTGTTCCGCGCCTGTTGTAACGATATAAATGCGTGTCGTATTGATGCTTGCGTGTCCGAGTATATCAGCGAGCTTGGCTATATCCTTTTCAATGCCGTAAAAAGTACGAGCAAACAAATGGCGCAGGTTGTGAGGAAAGACCTTGCTCGGCGATACATTTGCCTGCTCGCACAGAGCCTTCATTTCCTTCCAAATGCTATGCCTGTTTACAGGCTTCCCACCCCTTGTAACGAATACCGTTCCCATACTAATTCCCTGCGCCTTCACGTAACGGAGCAGTTTTTTCTTTAGCTCTGGAACGATAAACACACGTCTATTCTTGCCTTTGCAGTTTACGATAGCCTCACCGCTGTGTAAAGCCTCCACGGTGATATATTGCAGTTCACTCACACGGATCCCCGTGCCACAGATCGTCTGAATTATAAGATTAAGACGTTCGTTGTGCTTGACGTTTGCCGCCTCAAGTAATCGAATATACTCCGCACGTGTAAGCTCTTTTTCCTCCGAACAGTAGACTTCTCTTTGCATTTTGAACTGCTTGACGCACAGATCGTGCCATCCGCAGAAGCGAAGAAAGCAATTCATTGCAGCGATCATAGAATTAGCGCTTGACACAGCGTAAGTCTCACCAAGCTTACTCTTATAATCCAATACCGTTTGCTTGGTTATTTCGTTTTTCCCGATATGCGATATAAAGAATCTGACGTCCCGCATATATTTTTCAATCGTTGCCGCGCTCCTTTCCTCGTCTCTTAAATGAAACTCAAATTTTTGCATTTGTTTTGGGTCTAAAATCCTTTTCATAAAACACTCTCCTTGCGTTAGGTTATGGTATTATTATTTTACCAAATCTTTGCGAATAATCCCTAAACAGCTGATACAGACAGAGTTTTATACCACAAGATAATATTTTATAATAGGATGAGGAAAATTGAAATAAACGATGTGGCAAGTGAGCAAAAAATAACGGGATACACCTAAAAAAGATGTATCCCGCCGCTTATTTAAGCAGTCTTTTTGCAATCAACTCATTAATGGATTGAAGTATTTGAGCAATATCCTCGATTTCATCGGAGGAATATTCCTCTAATATTTTTTTAAGTAGTTCATTATATTTTTCAAAACCAGTAACTTCTATCATTTTGTATTGTGGGAGTTTCAATACTTGCGCTATTCTTGCCATTGTATGAACACTGAAATTTCTATGCCCACACTCAATCTTACTAATATATGTTACCGACAAATCGGCTTTTTCAGCAAGCTCTGCTTGACTCATTTTTAGCCGTTTGCGAGCTGTACATATTTCTTTTCCGAGCTTTCGTAAAAATTCACGTTGAGAAGATTCCATCTTATACCTCTGATATTCTGTTCATGCTAATAGTCCTTTGGGGATTAGCAATACAATATCACAATACGTGCGAAAAGTCCAGATAACTTTTTGTTAACTCGCTCCTCCCTTTTTCTTTGAATAGTGACTCAAATTTTGAACTTCAAAATCTACGCATATATATTGTTTTCCTACTTGAATTATTCACAAAATCGTGGTATAATGTATATGATGGTGAAATAGTATCATTTTGAAAGGAGCAACACGATGGCTGAACAATCGAAAGCATATTTAAGTAATATCGGTGAGTACACCACCTTTACCTTCGGCGGTCGTACTCTCACTTTCCTTACCAGCAAAAGCCTTGAACGATATACAAGCGTCAAAGAATGGGATAATGGCTACCTCGTGGTTATGGCGAAGTATTCGACACGACCGACAGAAGAGGAAGAATATATCGACCTCATCCCTATTCTTGAAAACCTTTATATGAACGCTGAGGCGTTCCTGAATCCTATTAGGCAGGTGGAGGTGCGTTTTGCCTGAAGAGAAAATCAAGAAAATCGCTGACAG